>JAFGAM010000076.1 GCA_016933675.1 Candidatus Anaeroferrophillacea bacterium | reverse complement strand
GAAGCGGTCCGCCAGGGCGGGCAGAAAGTCCACTTCGGTATGCAGTTCAACGGTGGTTTTCAGCAGGGATTGCGCCAGGTTGAAGGCCGCGGCAAAGCCGGAGGTGAAACGGTCGTAGGCGGCGGTAAGTTCCTCGAGGCGGGTATCGTGCATGCCCCGGTGCCGGGCGACCGCGGCGGCGGTTTCGGATTCGTCCAGCTTGCGGGCCAGGTTCTCGACCACCGCCACCAGATCGTCGATCCGTGAGACGGTTGCCGTGGAGACGTCCGAAGAGCGTTTGACCTCCTGGGCGAGGACCTCGAGCGGTCCGCCGTTCTCCTGCAGGTGGGCGGACTTGACGATGGCGTTCAACGCCATGAGGTGGGTTTCCTGACCGATGGTCCGCACCTCGCTCACCCGCCCGGACACCTGGCGGATGTTTTGCGCCGCCTGGAGGATGGCCTTCCGCAGGGGGACCACCAGCCGTTCACCCCGCTCGAGGGTGTCGTTAAGCAGGATGCTGGATGCCTTCAAGCCTGCAAAGGGATCGTCGCCGCCGGGTACGGGGTGCGAAAATTCGGCGGTGCCGGCGCGGCTGAGCCGTTCGAGGTCGCCGAGCAGGGTGCGGACGGCGGCGCCGATGGCCCCCAGCGATTCGGTGGCCTGCCGGTGGCAGGTCCGGACCTCGGCGATGACCTCTTCGAGCTGGGCCGCCTGCAACTGCAACAGGAGCGGCGAGATGTGGTCGTCCTTCCGATCCGCGAGGATTTCGACGATGTGGGCCACCCGCTGACTCATGCGGTCGTGCAACTGGACGCCCATCACCAGTTCACCGACCTTGCGGGTAATGTCTCCGGCGCAGCCGCCGGCCTTGCCGGCAACCTGCATGAGCGTGCCGACCAGGGTCTCGCTCTCCTGTACCGCCGCCGCCATCGTTTCCCGGGCATGGTCGCCGAGCCGGTGAATGTCGGTGAGGCCGGCGGTCACATGTTCGGCGACCTCCTGCTGATGGCGGAGCGCCCTGGTGATGACCTCGTGGTTGGCATCCGCCAGGCCGGCGAGTTTGGCCGCCAGCGAGCGGGTATTGTCGGCGACCACGGAAAACAGCTCGTGAGCCTCACGGGAGCGGGCGCCTTCCACCCCGATGTTCATCCCGATGATGCCGAGGATGCGGGCGACCTTGTGGGTTTCCGCCGCCGCCCGATCCAGCTTTTTGAACGTTGCGCCGATAGTGTCCATGCAGCCGGATTTTTCTTTCACCTCGCGTTCGATGGCCGCCAGTTCGGCGGTGGCGTCCTCGGCTACGGCACAGAGCCGGGCAGGAACGCCGCCGTCCTCGGTGCCGCCGATGTGGCCTACCGCGGCGGTTACCAGATTCCGCAGCTCCATGGTATGCCGGTAGACGTCCTGGAGTTCGCTGCCGATATGGAGAAAGTTGGTTTCCACCGCGGCGCAGGCGGCGGTGAGGGCGGTACCCAGAACGGCGAGGCTACCGTCCGTGGTTGTGGCGACGGTCGCCCGCTCACGGGAAACGAGGCGCAATCCGACGGCAAGCTGCCGTACCATCGCGGCGGGGTTCCATCCGCCTCTGGCGATCATCATTGCCGCCCTTCCCGGCAGCCGATTCCGGCCGCCGGTGGGATTTCTGGCGGCCGGCCGGCAGACTGAGTGTTGTACATCTCGCACAACACTTGGCCGACATCCTCCAGACCGTGATCCACGGTGGTGATGTAGCGCGGATACATCCGGTAGCCGATCTGCATCAGCGTATCGTCACCCTTCGGCAACACCAGAATCAGGCGGATGTTGTCGAGGTGGGATTCGAGACTCAGCTCGGCCAGCCAGCGCAGTTCCCGCTCGTCGCGCGGCAGGGTGACGAGGATGGCGTTGCCGTGTCGTGAAGTCCGCAGCCAGCGGCTCAGGGAGGCCAGGGTGCGGAAGAAATGGATATTCTCCTCGCCGGCGGCCTTCTGAACGATACTCATGAGCTTTTTACCGGGCTCTGTCTGATCGGGGACGTAGACAATCATATCTTTTCCGCCATATGGTGGGTTCTACTGATTACATGGTCTTGCCGTGCATGAGCGCCGGCAGCCTCCGATTGGAAGACGACTCGGGAAAAGGATATCAGCAATGTCCGTGCCATTGTCTGTGGAAACGTTTACGCAGGTGCCCGGTGTCGGCGGGAAGGGTGTCCGGTGACAGGTCGAATGCTTGAAATTATGCTGCGTTGATGGTGGTCGGCGGATGGCGGCGGGGATGCCGGCGGCGGCATTGCGGCGGTTGTTCGCAACCCTGCGGCGGGGGCGGGTGTCCGGATTGTCGGAAACGTCCCCGCCATGGTGTCCGGAAAGTCGGAAATATTCCCTGTATCGAGGTTCCAGAAAACCGGAGGACAAATTGTTCGGATTCCGGCGGCGCCGCCGAACACCTTGGCCAGCAGTTCGAACGCCTCTTCCCTGAATGCTTCCCGATGCTGATCCATCATGAGGGGGTTCAGGAACCCCACTCCGGCGTGCAGATCGCCGGTTGTTTTCAGCAGTGATTGCGCCAGGCTGAAAGCTTCGGCAAAGCCGGCGGTAAAGCGGTCGTAGGCGGCACTGAGTTCCGCCATGCCGCGTTCGTGGTTTCTTCGGTGCCGGGCGGTCGCAGCGACGGTTTCGGTTGCATCCAGCTTGCCGGCCAGATCCTCTACCATTGCCACCAGATCGTCGATTTGGGTGACGGTTTCCGTGGCGACGCTGGAGGAGCCTTTGACCTCGTGGGCGAGAACCTCGAGCGGTCCGCCGCTTTCCCGCAGGTGGGCAGTCCTGACGATGGCGTTCAGGGCCATGAGGTGGGTTTAGTGGCTGATGGTTCGCACCTCGTCCACCCGTATGGTGTGCATATGGCCGGATTTTTCCTGCACCTCTTTTTCAATTGCCGCCAGTTCGGCGGCGGCACCCTCGGCCACGGCGCCGAGCCGGGCGGGGACGGGGATGTCCCCGTTTCCGGAACCGCCGATGTGGCCTACCGCCGCGGTGACCCGAGCCTGAAGTTCCATGGCCTGCCGGTACACGTCCTGGAGTTTGCCGCCGATCCGAAGGAAGTCCCGCTCCGCTTCGGAGCAGGAGGCGGTGAGGTCGATTTCCACGGTGCCGAGGCCGTTGTCGGCATCCGGCGCTGCCACCGACCGTGAGCCGGGTGACGGCCATTTTCCGCCGTGTTGGCGGCGGAAAAGGATGACGGGGTTCCGGTTGGCTGTGCGGATCACGATGGTTTTCCTTTGCGTCTGAAATTAATTATGTAATACGCACAATGTGCATGCCAGCGGCGGCGGACAGCGGAAAACAGGAATGGTGCCCGGCGGGGAATGGCGGCAGAATCGGGGACGGTACCGAAAACGTGGTGATGACGATGGCTTCGTAATAACTCCGGCCGCTTCGTTGCGCTGCCACCCGAGACTCTGTGAAGTGCCTCTATGTCCGCCGCATTCCTCGGGTTTTGCGCGCCGCGAATCGCCAGGGGGTGATTGATGAACCACCCCCGCCCGTGCCATCCCATCCGGTATTGTCGCTTTTTGACGGTTGTGACGGCCCCTCAATTTATGGAAAAAAATTACTTTTCAGGATATCGGACAGGCTGGTTGCAGGGCGGCGGCGAGAAACGGTCTATCGCTTTGATGCACCCATTGATGTGTTGACTGTCAGAATGACGTAAACGATTCGGGGTGCCATGCCGCCGGGGTGGCGGATGGTGTGGATAGGGGGTGGTTGAAACATGCGGTTCGGCGTAGCGGTGTCGGAACGTCGGCGGTGGTGCTGACGGGCGGGGTGGAAACGAGGGCCGGCGGGACCAGGGGCATTCGCGGTAACAGGGGCGTTCGCGGAGCGGATCCGACCGGTACCGGTCAGGCGTCGTACACCCGCTTCTGCAGGGCGTAGAGGGTCGAGCGGGAGATGCCGGCGACCTTTGCCGCCTGCTGCATATCACCTTCGGTGGCGGCAAGGAGGCGCTGGAGATAGAGTTTATCCATCGACCGCCGGAAGGAATCGAGCGGCGGCAGGCGGGAGTCCTCCAGTTCCATGACGTTGTCGGGATGGGCCAGTTCGCCGTCACCGCCGCCGCGGTTCTCGGTACGCTGCCGGGTGGCGGCGACCCGCAGGGAAAGCGGCAGATGCTGCATCATGATGGTTTCGCCGGCACCGGCCATGGCACAGGCGTATTCGAGGGCGTTGATCAGTTCCCGGATATTGCCGGGCCATTCATAGGATTCGAAAGCGGTATACACCTCCGGATCGCAGCATTTGCATTTACCGTACGTGCGGTCACAGATCCGGGCGAGATGGTAGCGGGTGACGGCCTTGATATCCGTCCCCCGTTCGCGCAGCGGCGGCAGGTCGATGGCCATCGCCCGCACCCGGTACAGCAGGTCCTCGCGGAACCGTTCTTCACGGACCAGGCAGTCGAGATCCTTGTTGGTGGCGGCGATGAGCTGAAAGTCGCTGGTGCGTTCGATGCAGGAGCCGATAACCCGGTAGCGCCGTTCCTGGAGGACGCGCAGGAACACCTTCTGCAGGTCCGGGGGCAGCTCGGCGATCTCGTCGAGGAACAGGACGCCGCCGTCGGCTTCGGCCACCAATCCGGAACGGGAGACCGCGGCCCCGGTGAAGGAGCCCTTTTCATGGCCGAAGAGAACGCTTTCGATGAGGTGGTCGGGCATCGCGGCGCAGTCCACGACGACGAAGTTGCCCGCCGCCCGCGGGCCGTTCTGGTGGATCGCCCGGGCGATGAGTTCCTTGCCGGTGCCCGATTCGCCGGTTACCAGGACGTTGACGCCGCTGTGAGCCGCCGCCGCCACCAGATCGCAGCTTTCCTGCATTGCCGGGCAGGAGCCGACCATGAAAGGAATCTTGAGCGAGACCGGCTGGCGGGCCTTGAGCTTTTCCTGACGGTAGGCCACCGCACGCAGAAAGGGCAGTTTGAGAGAACTGAGGGCGTCGCCCTTCTGGATGTAATCCCAGGCGCCGTTGCGAATCGCCAGTTCGGCGCTGTCCGGATCGCCCATGCCGGTGATCATGATCACCTCCGGGCTGCCGGGGCCGGCGGCGATGTCCTGCAGCATGTCCAGGCCGTTGCCGTCGGGCAGGTTGATATCCAGGAAGACGATGTCGAACGCCCGGCCGCCGGCCGCTTCCCGCCCCTCGCCGGCGGAAAAACTGGTGACGGTCCGGTGCCCGAGACCGGTTACCATGGTTTCGAGGAAGCTGCAGAATTGCTGGTCGTCATCGATGATCAGGGTGTCTACCATAGGTCCGTCTTACGTCGTCGTGGGTAAGGAGAGGTTCAGGGATGGCCTTTGCCGTCGTCAGGCCGCCGGGTCAAAACCGCCGCTATCCGCGTTGCCAGCGCCTGGGCGGTGAAGGGCTTCGGCAGCAGATCGACCCCGGTATCGAGCACGCCGTGCCGGGAGATGACGTCGTCGGCATAGCCCGACATGTACAGCACCCGCAGCGCCGGTCGCGATTCCCGGAGCCGCTCGAAAAGCTCCCGGCCGTTGATGTCCGGCATCACCACGTCGGTGAGCAGCAGGTCGATGGTCCCCGGATATTTCCCGGCCAGGGCCAGCGCCCGGGTGCCGTCCTGGGCGGTGAGAACGTCGAAGCCCCGGCGGCGGAGAATGTTCTTCGCCAGGTTGCGGACCAGCTCGTTGTCTTCCGCCAGCAGGATGGTGCCGGCGCCGGTGTTGGCGGTCGCGGGTTCGCCGCCGGTTGCCGCCGTCGCGGCCGGCGGCTCCCGTTCGGCCGGCGGCAGGAGGATGGTAAAGGCGGTGCCCCGACCGGGTTCGCTGGTTACCGTGATGTGCCCGCGGTGCTGGCGGACGACGCCGTAGACCGTTGCCAGCCCGAGCCCGGTGCCCTTGCCGGATTCCTTGGTGGTGTAGAACGGTTCGAAGATGTGGGCCCGGATCTCCGGGTCGATGCCGGTGCCGGTGTCCCGTACCGTCATGATGACGTACGACCCCGCCGCGATGGTGTCGACGGCGGCGGCCGACTGGCGATCGACGACCAGCATGCCGGTTTCGATCGCCAGGGTGCCGCCGTCGGGCATGGCGTCCTGGGCGTTGACCGCGAGGTTCATGATCACCTGCTCGAGCTGTCCGGCGTTGCCGCTGACCGGGGGCACCGACGGCGCGAGGCCGATATCGATGGCGATGTTCTCGCGGATGGTGCGGCGCAGCAGTTTGCCGAAATCGGTGATCACCCGGTTCAGATCGAGGCGGCGGTGGACCTGGGGCTGCTTGCGGCTGAAGATCAGCAGTTGGCGTACCAGGTCGCCGGCGCGGATGCCGGCATCGAGGATCTGCTGGATGTTGCCGCGTCGGGGATCGGCTTCCGAGAGGTCCTCGATGGTCAACTCGGCGAAACCGACGATGGGGGAGAGCAGATTGTTCAGGTCGTGGGCCACGCCGCCGGCCAGGCGGCCGATGGATTCCAGCTTTTCCGCCTGCCGGTAACGGCCTTCCAGCTCCTCCCGCTCCGCTGTTCGGCGCAGATGGTCGGTGACATCCCGTTTCACGGCGACGAAGCTGAAGATGGTGCCGGATTCGTCCCGCACCGGAGCGATGGAGGCGTCCTCGGTGTACGGCGTACCGTCTTTACGGCGGTTCACCATCCGGCCTTTCCAGGTGTGGCCGCGGGTGATGGTCTGCCAGAGATCCCGGTAGAAGGCCTCGTCCTGGGTGCCGCTGTTGAGCATGCGGGGATTTTTGCCGACGGCCTCGGCGGCGGTGTAGCCGCTGACCGCTTCGAACGCCGGGTTGACATAACGGATGTTGCCCGTAACATCGGTGATGACGACGGCGTCGCCGGCCTGCTGGATCGCCGCCGTCAACCTTTCCCGATCCGCCGTCATCCGTTTGCGCTCGCTGATGTCCAGGGCATGCACCGTAACCGACCGGACGATGCCGGTGTCGTCGATCATCGGGTTGATGGAGTACTCGTTCCAGACCCCCGGCTGGCGGGTTTCCTCGCGGTGCAGCGGGGTGCCGGTGGCGAACACCCGTTCGACCAGGGGGCGGGTCCGGGCGCCGAACGGTTCGTCCACCAGGTCCCAGGCACAGTGGCCGACGACCTCTTCCCGCGGCCGGCCGAGGCGGCGGGTGCAGAGGATGTTGCAGTCGAGAACCTTGCCGCCGCGGTCGAGCATGATGATCGCCGCCGGCGAGGAGTTTAGCAGTGTCCGGGTTCGGGCGACGATCTCCCGCAGGCTGGCCTCGCTGTGCCGCAGGGCGGTTTCCGCGGTCACCCGCTGGGTGGCGTCGGTGGCGATCGCCGCCACCCCGGCCGGTTTGCCGTCCGTGCCGGGTATGGGGTAGACGACGCGGTCGAGGATGCGGCCGTCGGGCCGTCGGCGGGCGGCGCGAACGGTCGTGCCTTCGGTCATTGCCTCCACCGCCGGGCAGTCGGGGCAGATGTCGGTGCGGTTGTACAGCAGTTCATAGCAGTGGCTGCCGACGAAGCGTTCCAGGGGAACGCCCATGACCCGGGCCGCGGCGGGGTTGGCGTAGCGGATGACCATGTCGGCGTCGATGAAGGTCGCCACCTCCTCGATGCTGTCCATGATCGTGGCCTGCCAGCGCGGGGTGCATGTCGGCAGGCCGGCGGTGAAGTGGTCACTGCCGTCCAGCAGACAGTGGGCATGGAGGATGCGGGCCCGGAGTTCACCGGGATCGACCGGCCGGCGGATGAAATCGTCGGCGCCGGCGGCCAGGGCGGCGACAGCCTCGTCCCCGGTGTCGATGAGCGCGATGATGTGGAGGCGTCCGGGGGCGCTTTCCCGCAGGGTGTCGACGACCGCGGCCAGGGGTTCACGCTCCGGCCGGTTGCCGATGACGACGATCCGCGGCGCGTCGGCCGGTGCCAGGAGCTCGCCGGCCGCGGCCGGCGCGGCGGTGAGATGCGGTTTGCACCCGGTGGCGGCGATTATGCCGGCTGCCTCCGCCCGCGCCTGCGCGTCGGTTTCGAGCAGTGTGCACGCCGGGGAAAAATCGTCGAAATTCACCACGTGGTCAGTCCCTGAGGCACGGGAAGAAAATGTTGTCAGGCGCCGCCTCCGGCACCGCAAGGATAGCGGCATCGCAGTGGTACCGGTGACGCAGTGGTACCGGTGACGCAAAAATAACGGCACCGCAAGGACACCGGCACCGCGGCGTCCGCCCGACGCAAACGAACCCGGCCGCCGGTGCTGAAAGCAGCAGGTTATAGACTCGTCGACGCCCGGCAGGTGAATCTTGAGGGAAATTCCGCCGCCGCGGCAACAATTGTCCGGGCACCGCAAAAAAATTGGATCTTATGCCCGTCTTCGGGCTTCGTGCAGCATCGTCCTCGCTTCCTGCCGCATCCGGGCACAGCGGTCGATGACATCCCGGTGGCAGGCGGGACACATGCCCTGGGCCAGGGTCGGCAGTTGGTCGCCCATGGTTTCCTCCCAGCGGGCGATGGCGTTCTTGACCTCCGGCCAGGTGTTCCGGTCGATTTTCACCTTCTTGCACATGCTGCACACCACCAGCAGCCGGCGGGTGCGGACCAGGGTGTCGTCCAGCAGCCGGGGGACCCGCCGGGGTTCCTCCTGTTCGATGCAACTGACGAATTCGATTCCGCGCTCCTGAATCCGGCCCCCTGACCCCCGTCTCCTGTATCCTGCCAGGTGACTTAACGCCGAGTGTCTGCTCGGCAAAGGCATGTTTTTGCCTGTACTTTCCAATGATGTTCGCCGAGTTCAGCGCCGGGTTGCTTGATGATGAATCGCTGCCGCGGGCAGCTGGGGTGCCAACTGCGAAGCCACCACGACCGGGAGTGTATCACATGCCTGAACGGAATGCCACACCGGCGGATAAACCCGAATCCCGGCCGTTCATCGTCGGCGTCGGCGCCTCGGCCGGCGGTCTGGGGGCGCTGGAACAGTTTTTTTCCCGGATGCCCGCCACCAGCGGCATGCCCTTCGTCGTCATCCGGCACCTGGCGCCGGATTACAACAGCCTGATGCCCGAGCTGCTGTCCAGGCGCACCGCCATGAAGGTCAACCGCGCGGTCACCGGCATGCCGGTGGCGGCCAATCAGCTCTGACTCATTCCGCCGAGGAAGAACATGACCATCAGTGACTGCTGCCTGCATCTCACCGAGCGGGTGGATTCGGTAACCATCAACCTGCCCATCGACATCTTCTTCCGTTCCCTGGCCGACGACCAGCGGGACCGGGCCGTCGGTATCGTCCTCTCCGGCACCGGCTCCGACGGTACCCTGGGGCTCAGGGAGATCAGGGAAAACGGCGGCATGGTCATGGTTCAGGAACCGGAGTCGGCGAGGTTCGACGGCATGCCGCGCGGCGCCCTGGCCACCGGCCTGGTGGACTTCGTCCTGCCGCCCGGGCAGATGCCCGAGACCCTGCTGAAATTCCTTCAGCATCCCTTCGTCACCAAGCGGTTCGCGGCGGACCAGGTGATCGTCAAGGACCAGGATTTCCTGGCGCGGTTGTTTCTGCAGCTCAAGAACGGCGCCGGGGTCGATTTTACCCACTACAAGCGCAGCACCGTGCTGCGCCGTATCGAACGCCGGATCAGCATCAATCAGTTGGAGAACCCGCAGGACTACGTTACCTTCATGGAGCAGGACAAGCGCGAGCAGACCATTCTCTGCCGCGAGCTGCTTATCGGCGTGACCAAGTTATTCCGCGATCCCGGGGCCTTCACCTGTCTGCGGGAGAGCGTCTTGCCGCAGCTCTTCGACAATCGCCAGCCGGGGGATTCGATCCGCTTCTGGGTCGCTGGCTGCTCTACCGGCGAGGAGGCCTATTCGCTGGCCATGCTGGTGAACGAAGACATGGCCGCCGCCGGCACCAACTTCGATGTCAAGATCTTCGCCACCGACATCGACCGCAACGCATCGAGACCGCCAGCGCCGGGACCTGTCCCGAAAGCATTCTGGCGGATATCCCGGCGGGACTGCAGCACAGGTACTTCACCCGCCACAAGGAGCATTTCAGGTTCAACGATCACCTGCGCCAGATGGTCATCTTCGCGCGTCACAACCTCATCAAGGATCCCCCCTTCAACAAGATCGACCTAGTCAGCTGTCGCAACCTGCTCATTTATCTACAGCCACTGCCGCAGAAGAAGGTGTTTTCCTTTTTTCATTTCGCCCTCAACGGCAAGGGATTCATGTTCCTCGGCACCAGCGAAACCGTCGGCGACATCAGCGGTGGGTTCGGGCCTTGCAACAATCGCTGGAAGATCTGCCGGAAGAACAGCGGTACCAGCCGGACGGTGATGGAGATCCTCCAGCCGGCGGTGCTGCATCGCAAGCCCTTTGCCGCCGGCGGCGTCGAAGCCCGCCGCAAGCCGGTCCTGGATGGTTACCTCGGGGCCGCCCGCAACGCCATGATCTCCGCCTAGCGCGCCAAGCTTCCTGCTCAACGAACATTTCGGGCTCATGCACACCTTCGCCGATCTCAGGGATTACCTGCAGATTTCCCAGGGGCCGTTGAGCCACAATATCATGGCGCTGATCCGCGACGATCTGTCGACGGTGCTCGGCACCCTGCTGCACAAGGCGGCCAAAAGCGGCCGGCCGGCTTCCTACACCAGTATTCAGATCGAGTGACCGCCGGAAAAGAAGCTCGACGTGTTCGTCACCCCGCTGGTCCAGGGGCCGGACCGGGAGATCTCGTTTCTGGTGTCGTTCGTCGAGTCCGCCACGGTGCCGACTGCGGGTGAGCCGGTGGAGGAGGTTTGCGGCGGCGAACTCAGCAACGATGTCAACCAGCGTATCTACGATCTCGAACAGGAACTGCGGTATACCAAGGAGAATCTCCAGGCCACCATCGAGGAACTGGAGACCTCAAACGAGGAACTGCAGAGCACCAACGAGGAGCTGCAATCGGTCAACGAGGAGCTGGTCACGGTCAACTCCGAGTACCAGGAGAAGATCGACGAACTTACCGAGCTGAACAACGATATCAACAACCTGCTGGCGAGTACCGAAGTCGGCACCCTGTTCCTCGACCGCGAGCTGAACATCCGCAAATTCACCCCGGTCATCACCCGGGAGATCAATATCCTCGAACAGGATGTGGGCCGGCCGCCGAAACATATCGCCGCGGCGCTGGAAGCTGTTGGACTCCCGGCGGTGGCCGAGAAGGTGCTGCTTACCCAGCGGCAGGTCGAACACGAGGTGCATAACAAGGACGGGAAGCAGTATCTGCTGCGCTGTCTGCCCTACCTGACCGACGAACGGAATATCGAGGGGGTGGTCATTACCCTCATCGATATCGACGCGATGAAGAAGGCCAATCGCGAGTTGCAGAAACTTTCCTATGCCGTCGAGCAGAGCCCCGCCATGGTGCTGATCACCGATACCGCGGGTGGTATCGAGTACGTCAATCCGCGGTTCGAGACCGTGACCGGCTATGCCCTCGACGAGGTGAAAGGTCAGAATCCCCGCCTGCTCAAGACCGGGGTGCTGCCGCGGGAGTTCTACCGCAAGCTCTGGGAGACGATCTCCGCCGGTCGCAAATGGTCGGGAGTGTTCCAGAACCGCAAGAAGGACGGTGATATCTACTGGGAGGAGGCGACCGTCGGTCCCATCAGTGACGGTGCCGGTGACGAGCCCGCCCGGTTTCTCAAGATTTCGGAGAATATCACCGAAAAGAAGCACATCGCCGACCAGCTGGCCTGGTCGCAGTATGCCATCGAGAATGCCACCGACGCCATGTTCCGGGTCTCACCGAGCGGCGATATCGACCATGTCAACCAGGCGGCGATGGATCTTCTCGGCTACAGCCGGCGCTCGTTCACAGCGCGGAAGTTCTACCGGCTGCTGGACGGTGTGGACCGCGACCGGTGGCGGGCCTTTGCTGAACGTCTCGTCCACGAACCGCATGTGCAGCAGGAGTTTGCCGCCATCGACCGGGGGGAACGGCGGATATCGGTCGGCATCGGGTTCCACCGCCTGGAGCAGGAAGGTCACGAGTACCTGCTGGCGTTCATGAAGGATCTGACCGCCATCCGGGAAGCGGAACGGGAACTGGCCGAGGTGCGCGAAACGCTCCGCTGGTCGCAGCGTCTGACCCAGGCGGGGCATTTCGTCTTTCATGCGGACACGAATGAACTTTCCTGGTCGGACGAACTCTATCATCTGCTGGAGATGAAGCCCGGCGAGCAGCGCATCGACCGCAACTTTTTCCTCAGCCTCGCGTCCGATTCGTCCGATCGCTGCCGGTTGGAGAGGGTTCTGAACGGCGACCGGGAGGCGGGGGAGACGGAGACCGTCTGCCTGCGGACCTTCACCGGCAATACCGTAACCTTTCACCTCCGGGCCGAATCCCGGCCCGCGGAAGACGACTGCCGTTCCTGCAGTTACGGAACAGTGCAGGTGCTGACTGCCGAAGGTGGCGAAGATGACTGAATATCACGAGCGATTGCAGCGCCGCGCTCGGGAGCGGACCGCCGCCCGGGAGCTGCCGCTGCCCGCGGACCCCGACGATGTCAAGCGGCTGGTGGAGGAGCTGCGTATCCATCAGGTGGAACTGGAGATCCAGAACGAGGATCTGCGTACCCTCCGCAACGAGCTTGAATCCAGCCAGCGTCGCTATGCCGACCTTTTTCACCTGGCGCCGGTGGGCTATCTGGTCCTTGACCGCAGCGGTCTCATCCGGGAGGCCAACCTGCGGGTCGACGAACTGCTGGGGCGGCGGCGGGCCTACCTGCTGGGTCATCCGCTGACGGTATTTATCCACCCTGACGATCACGATAATTTCTTTTCTCTCCTCCGGGAGGTCTATCGCCGCGGCCGGCGGCAGGAGGCCGAATTGCGCCTGCGCCTGCATGACGAACGTGCATGTATCGTCCAGATGACCGCCGAGATCGTCCAGCGGGAAAACGGCGCCGCAGGCGACGCCGAGTGCCGCGCCGCCCTCATCGACGTTACCCTCCGCAAACAGGCCCAGCAGCACCTGCAGCAGCTCTACGAGGAGCAGCGGGCGATCCTCGAGCATGCCGCCGACGGCATCGTCGGCATGGACGACGACGGCCGCATCACCTTCGTCAATACCTCCGCCGGCAAACTGCTGGGGTATGACTGCACCCTGCTCAAGGGCAAGTTTTTTTTCAGTCTCGTACACGACGACGAGCTGGCGGCGGACAACGCCGACCGGAACTGGCAGGCGGCGGCCGACTGCCCGGTGTTTGCCGCCCGGCGGCCGGTTTCCGTCTACCATCACCACTTCCGCTGCTGTTCCGGCGAGGTGCTGCCGGTGTCCTTCGTCTGCTGTCCCATCGACGATCCGGCAGGTTCCGGCGGTGCGGTGCTGGTGTTCCAGGACATCAGCCTCAAGATGCGCTATGAGGAGCAGATGGCCCGCACCCAGAAGCTTGAATCAGTCGGTATCCTTGCCGGTGGCATCGCCCATGATTTCAACAACATCCTCACGGTGATTCTCGGCAATGCCTCACTGGCCGCCGCCATCGTCGATGGGGATGATGAATTGTCCGGGGTACTCGACCAGGTGCAGGCCGGCTGCAGCCGGGCGCGGCAGTTGACCAACCAGCTGCTGACCTTCGCCCGCGGCGGTGCCCCGGTGACCGAGGTGGCTTCGCTGGACTGCCTGGTGGACGAAATCGCCGATTTCATTCTTCACGGCACCGGCATCAAGCGTCGCTCCAGCTATCCCGACGGCCTGTGGGCGGTGTGCATCGATGCCGGCCAGGTGAGTCAGGCGATCCAGAACCTGGTGATCAACGCCAAGGAGGCGATGTCCGGCAGCGGTTTCCTCGATATCCGGGCGGAAAACGTGACCCTCGCCGACGGGAACCATCTGTCCCTTGAACCCGGCGACTATGTCCGGCTCGCCATTGCCGATACCGGCCCCGGCATTGCCGCTGATCTGCGGGACAAGATCTTCGTTCCCTATTTCTCCACCAAGGCCGCCGGCAGCGGCCTCGGCCTGGCCATCACCCATTCCATCATCACCCGCCACCGGGGGACCGTCGTGCCCTGTTCTTTGCCGTCCGGTCAGGGGGCCTGTTTCGAGGTCTACCTGCCGGCCACGAGGGAACGTCCCGTCGTCCGGGGGGAGATTGCCGCCACCGCTCCGGCGGGGCCGTGTGCCGGGAGGCGGATGGCGGTGCTGGTGATGGATGACGAGAACCTCGTCTGCAACCTGGCCGCTACCATCCTGACGCGGCTCGGCCATCGGGTGGACTGTGTCTTCGAGGGCCGCGAGGCGCTTTCCCGTTACCGGCAGGCGATGGCGGACGGACGGCCCTATGATGTCGTGATCCTCGACCTCACCATCCCCGGCGGCATGGGCGGCGACGAGGTCATCCGCGAGCTCGTCGCCCTGAACCCGGACGTCCGGGCGGTGGTCTCCAGCGGCTATTCCGATACCCCGATTTTCGCCGAGCCGCACAAATACGGCTTCTGCGCCATCCTCCGGAAACCCTATACCGCCACCGAGTTGAAGCGGGTGATGGAGAATCTGTCGCGCCCGTAGCCCCTCCGTTCCGCCCTTCCGCCACCGTCTGGCCGTTTTCCGTCACTGTCTGGCCGTTTTCCCGTCACCGTCTACCGTTTTCCCGTTATCGTCTGGCTGTTTTTCCGCCGGCCGTCTTGCCGTTCACCTTCGGGTCGCCGTCGGTGCCGGATGCGATGCCCGGAGTCCGGCTGCCGGATCATCCGGCCGGACTCCTGACTCCTGATTCCTGAAGCAGGCCGCTGCGGACGCGGTGTTTTGTTGTCGGGGGAGTACGCCGTCTTCGGCCGTTGCATGGCGCGCCGTGGGCCGCGTTCGTCCGTCTGCGGCACGCCCGTGCAGGCAACGAAGAGGCCGAAGCCGTTACGATTTCGGCAGCATAAAAAAAACGATTGACAACCGCGGGGAAAAAAAGTATCTTCCGCGTCCTGAAGGTATGGTATTGGTAAACTTCCGGTCAGGTATACCTGTTGATAGGGACGGCGGTAAACATGTTGTTCACCGATGCTCTATTTTCGATGAGGTGACGAGCCATGAATATCGGCGAAAAGGTACGGCGGCTCAGGCTGGCGCACTCGCTTACGCAGGAGGAACTGGCCGGGCGCTCGGACCTGACAAAGGGCTTCATTTCCCAGCTCGAGCGTGACCAGGCGTCGCCGTCAATCGCCACGCTCAAGGGAATTCTCGATGTTTTTTCGGTTTCGCTGGCGGATTTCTTCCGTGAGCCGGAACGGCGCGAGAAGGTGGTTTTCGGCGTCGACGACCGCAAGGATCTCTACGACGATCATGCCGATATCCATCTCCTGATTCCCAGCGCCCACGGCAACAATTTCGACGTTGCCCTCGTCACCCTGGCGCCGGGGCAGGAGGTGGTGGACGACGGCCACGAGGGTGAGGAGTTCGGTTTCGTCTTTCGCGGCGCGCTGGATCTGCTGTTTGAAGACGGCAGTCGTCACCGGGCGCGGAAGAACGAATGTTTCTTTTTTCCCGCCCATCAGCGCCACGAGATTCGCAACAGCAGCGGCCGACCGGCCCAGTTTCTCTGGGTGGTGTCGCCGCCGACGTTTTTCTGAATTACGGCCAGGGGGCGCGGCCAGGGGGGGCGCGGGCGGGCATGCCTGCCGCTTCCCTGATCATTGCCGATGGAACCGTAATCACGTTGTCTGGAACCGTAACCACCGCCCGCATGCGGTAAAATTTTGATGGCGTCGCAACCGCTCCGGATTGCCGTCATTATTACATCGGGGGAAGAAATCAGGAGGTAGGTCACATGAAGGCACTGGGACGTCACATTCTGGTGGAGTTTTTCGATTGTGATTCCGCCCGCCTCGACCATCTGGCCGGGGTCGAGGTGGCGATGGAGGATGCCGCCAGACGGGCGCAGGCCACCATCGTGCAGTCGGTGTTTCACATGTTTCAGCCCCACGGCGTCAGCGGCGTGGTGGTGATCGCCGAATCGCATCTGGCGATTCACACCTGGCCGGAATATGGCTATGCCGCCGTCGATCTGTTCACCTGCGGCGAGACGGTGGATCCGTGGATCGCCTTCGATGTTCTCCGCGACGCCTTCGGGTCGCAGCGGTGGGAGACCAAGGAGTTCCGCCGCGGCGAACTGACCGACCACCCGGGCGAGGTGCACTACAAACCGGCCATGGCCGTGGCGTGAGGAGTTGACGATGATCTGTCAGACCCCGAACATCCATTTTCTCGTCAGCGGCAGCTCAGAGGGTTTTACCCAGTTGAACTCCTTCGACGGTGCCCTGCTTGACGCCGGTATCGGCGATACCAACCTGGTGAAGATGAGCAGCATCGTGCCCCCCGGCAGCCGGGTGGTGGAGCCGGTGAAACTGCCCGCCGGTGCCCTGGTGCCGGTGGCCTACGCCTCCATCACCTCGTCGCTGCCCGGCGAGATGATCTCCGCCGCCGTCGCCGCCGCCTATCCCGACGATCCGTCGCTGCCCGGGCTGATCATGGAGTATTCCTCCCGCGGTCACCGCGAGGAGGTGGAGGACATTGTTCGCCGGATGGCGGCCAAGGGCCTCGAGATGCGCGGCCGCAGCGCCGCCCGCATCGACAGTATCTCGGTACAGCACAAGGTGGAGAGCATCGGTACCGCCTTCGCCGCCGTGGTGCTCTGGTACGCGTAATAGTGATGCATGGCAGTCCCGCTGGCGCGTGATCGGTACGGTAATCTTTTTCCGCCGGCGGGCCGATAGAATGGATGAATCGCTGCCGCGGGCAGCGTGGGGCGCCGACTTCTGACCGCTTGCTGCTGACTGCTGAGGTTGTTATGGAACTGTGGTACACCGAAGAACATTCGCCAAACTGCCGTTTTTCGCTGCGGGTGACGCGCCAGCTTCACAGCGAGAAGACACCGTTCCAGCAGCTCGATATCGTTGCCACGCCGGAATACGGCCGGGTGATGCTGCTCGACGGGCTGGTGATGACTACCGACCGCGACGAATTCGTCTACCATGAGCTGATCACCCATGTGCCGCTGGCCTGTCTGCCTGAAGCCCGCCGGGTATTGATCATCGGCGGCGGCGACGGTGGCACCGCCCGCGAGGCGTGCCGTTACCCGCGGCTGGAGACCATCGACATGGTGGAGATCGACGGCGCCGTCATCGAGGCCGCCCGGGCCTGGTTTCCCGATATCTGCGCCGGCTTCGCCGATCCGCGTCTGAATCTGACCGTGGGCGACGGAATGGAGTATGTCAGGAAGGTCGCGGCACCCTATGATGCCATCATCGTCGATTCCACCGATCCCGTAGGCCCCGGCGAGCATCTCTTCAACGAGGCCTTCTACCGCGACTGTTATGCCGCCCTGGGGGAGCAGGGTGTCCTGGTATCCCAGGGGCCGACCCCGATCCAGCCGGAGTTCGCCGGTCTGCTGCGGGAGCAGGCGGAGTTCATCGCCCGCACCTTCGACCGGCTCTATCTGTATCTCGGGCACATCCCCACGTATCCGACCGGTACCTGGTGCTTCCTTTTCGCTGCCAAGGGCGGCATCGAGCCGCTGGGGAGTCGCACCGACGCCGGCTGGCGCACCTTCGGCGAGCGGCTGAGATATTACAACCCCGGTGTTCACCGCGGCGCCTTCGGGCTGCCCAACTATGTCCGCCGGCAGCTTGACGGACTGATCGCTAACGATCGGCTGGATATCGCCTGATTCGGAGATTGCCCGATGACATCATCCGGTGTCCGTCTGTCGATGTCCCGCGGCGGTGTTTTTCTCGGTGCCCGGCCGCTGGCCCCCGGTGAACCCGCCGCGGCGGTGATTGCCGGGCTGCCCTTTGACGGTACCTGCTCATTCCGTCCCGGCAGCCGCTTTGCCCCGGCCGCCGTCCGTGATGTTTCCGCCGGCCTCGAAAGCTTCAGTCTCGCCCGCGAGCGGGATCTGGAGGATCTGGACTTCGGCGATGCCGGTGATCTCGAGCTGCCCTTCGGCAACCCGGCCGCGGCCCTCGCAGCCGTCGGCCGGCTCGCCGACCGGTTGTTCGACACCTGTGCCTTTCCCCTTTTTATCGGCGGCGAACATCTGGTGTCCCTGCCGCTCATCGCCGCCGCCCGCCGCCGTCATCCGGATCTCGCGGTGCTGCAATTCGATGCTCACGCCGATCTCCGGGACGAGTACCTCGGTGAACGCCTCTCCCACGCCACCGTCATGCGCCGGGCGGCGGAGATCGTCGGTCCGGAGAATCTCTGCCAGTTCGGCATCCGCTCTGGCGCCCGGGAGGAACTGGAATACGGCCGCCGTCACACCCGCTGGCATCCGTTCTCCCTCGCCGCCGTGCCTGCGGTGCTGAGTGAACTCGGCGATCGGCCCCTTTACCTGAGCGTCGATCTGGATGTTCTTGATCCCGGCTGCTTCCCCGGCACCGGCACCCCGGAGCCCGGCGGCGTGAGCGTCGTCGACCTGCTGGCGGCGCTGGCGCACCTGGCCGACCGCCGGGTGGTGGGCGCCGATCTGGTGGAGTTGTCTCCGCCCTGTGACCCCGCCGGTTTTTCGCCCCTGGTGGCGGCGAAAATCGCTCGCGAGCTGCTGCTTGTCAGCCCCACGTTCACCGCTTCCTGACCCGCGGCCGTTACCGGGCGGTCATCATCGCCGAAAGAATCCGGGAGTGAGAAAACCGCCGCGGCTTGTTCCGGGGAGCTGGTCGTTGTTGGTCGCAGCCTTCCGCCACCCGATTACCCCCGTTTGCCGCTTGTACCCTGTCTCCCGCCGCCGGTCTCCCTACGCCGGTCTTTTTCCACAGAACCTAACGCTAAGCACTCGATTTTACGTGGTTACGGTTTTTGGTTCTCGACCTGACACGTCAATACGTACAAAATTATTTGACCACATACCACTGATAATGAACCACTGCCGTAAGCAGCGTGGGGCGCTGGCTTTTGAAACGGCGTTATCGCGGTTTCCGCCGGCCGGCGCCGCCGCAACCGCAACCGGCGTGCCCATTTTTTGTTGCTTTGACGGGTGATTTGATATAGACTCCGCCCACTTTCTGGCGACACGTCCCCCATCATGCGGCAGTGGCCGTTGAAACCTGCCTGAGATCCAACCCAGACAGAGGAAAAGACATGCTGACCAAGGAACAACTTGAACATTTCCGTCAGGTTCTCGAAGATGAGAAACGCACCATCATCGAGAAAATGGACCAGATGAAACGCGGCGACATCCACACTCAGCGTGAGGATATGCTCGACGATGCCGACGCCGCCTCGGTGGAGGTGGATCACAACCTGCTGTTTCGCATCCGCGGGCGTGAGATTCACCTGATCAAGAAGATCGACGAGGCACTGGAGAAGATGGATCAGGGTACCTACGGAATCTGCGATGCCTGCGGCGAGGAGATCAATATTGCCCGGCTCGAGGCCCGACCGGTGGCGCCGCTGTGCATCTCCTGCAAGGAAGAGCAGGAAAAAATGGAAAAACGCCGGGGCAGCTGAAGAAAGAGGTTATGGACCCGCAATACGATCCCCAAAGGATAGAAGCGAAGTGGCAACGCCACTGGGAGGAGCGGCAGACCTTTGCCGTCGCCGATGGTGACGGGGAAAAGTACTACCTGCTGGAGATGTTCCCCTATCCCTCCGGCAAGATCCACATGGGGCACGTCCGCAACTACTCCATCGGCGATGTCGTCGCCCGCTACATGCGCATGAAGGGTTACAACGTCATGCATCCCATGGGCTGGGACGCCTTCGGCATGCCGGCGGAGAATGCCGCCATCGAGCGCAAGACCCATCCCGCCACCTGGACCCGGCAAAACATCGACTACATGCGCCGGCAGCTCAGGCGCATGGGGTTCAGCTACGACTGGAACCGGGAGCTGGCCACCTGCGACCCGTCCTACTACCGCTGGGAGCAGCTCTTCTTCCTGAAGATGTACGAGAAGGGTTTGGCCTATAAGAAACAGTCGGCGGTGAACTGGTGCGAGCCCTGCCGGACGGTGCTCGCCAACGAGCAGGTCGAGGACGGCCGCTGCTGGCGCTGCGGCACCGAGGTGGAGAGCCGTGAGCTGAGCCAGTGGTTCTTCCGCATCACCGCTTACGCCGAGGAATTGCTGGCGGGCTGCGACGAACTCGCGGGCTGGCCCGAACGGGTCACCACGATGCAGCGCAACTGGATCGGCAAAAGTATCGGCGCGCGGATCGTTTTCCCCGTCCCCGGCGCCGAGGAGCCGCTTACCGTCTTCACCACCCGTCAGGATACCCTCTGGGGGGCGACCTTCATGAGCCTGGCGCCGGAACACCCGCGGGTGGCGGAACTGGTGGCCGGGACCGGCCGCGAGGCCGAGGTGGAGGAGTTTGTCGCCCGGCAGCGGAAACAGCGCCGCGGCGATCGCGAACTCGGTACCCTGGAGAAGGAGGGGGTGTTCACCGGGCGCTATTGCATCAACCCGGTGACCGGCGGCCGGATGCCCATCTACCTGGCCAACTTCGTTCTGCTGGAGTACGGTACCGGCGCGGTGATGGCGGTGCCGGCCCACGACCAGCGGGACTTCGAGTTTGCCCGCCAGTACGATCTGCCGGTAATCGTCGTCATTCAGCCGCCCGACCGTGAGCTGGACCCGGCAACGATGACCGAGGCCTATGCCGAATCCGGTTTCCTGGTGAATTCCGGCGCCTTCAACGGTATGGATAACCGCGCCGCGCTGGATGCCGTGGCCGCCCATCTCGCCGAGCGGGGACTGGGCGAGAAGACGGTTAACTATCGCCTGCGCGACTGGGGCATCTCCCGGCAGCGTTACTGGGGGGCGCCCATACCCATAATCTACTGTGAGCGCTGCGGCACCGTGCCGGTGCCGGAAGCGGATCTGCCGGTGGTTCTGCCGGAGGATATCGGGGTGACCGGAGAAGGTGGTTCGCCTCTGGCGCAGGCGCCGGCCTTCTATGAAACCGTCTGCCCCGCCTGCGGCGGCCCGGCGCGGCGCGAGACCGATACCATGGACACCTTCGTGGAGTCCTCCTGGTACTACATCCGCTACGCCTGTGCCGGCCATGATGCCGCGCCCTTCGATCCGGCGGCGGTGTCCTACTGGCTGCCGGTGGACCAGTACATCGGCGGTATCGAGCACGCCATTCTGCACCTGCTCTATTCGCGTTTCTTCACCCGGGTGCTCCGTGACCTGGGTTACGTCGATTTTGCCGAGCCTTTCACCCGCCTGCTGACCCAGGGGATGGTGATCAAGGACGGCGCCAAGATGTCCAAGTCCAAGGGCAATGTGGTGGATCCCAACGCCATCATCGAGCGCTACGGCGCCGATACGGCGCGGATGTTCAGCCTGTTTGCGGCGCCGCCGGAGCTGGATCTGGAATGGAACGACCAGGGGGTGGAGGGCGCCTCCCGCTTTCTCAACCGCCTCTGGCGCCTGGCCCACGAGGTCTTCCCGGCGCTTCGCGACGTGGAGCCTTATGCCGGGGCGCTCGCCGATCTGCCCGAAGACCTCAGGTCCCTGCGGCGCAAGATCCACCAGACCATCAGCCGGGTGATTGCCGACATCGAGGGGCGTTTTCACTTCAATACCGCCATCAGCGCGGTAATGGAACTGGTGAACGAACTCCGGCCGCTGGCCGAGGCGCTGGGTGATGACCCGCTGGCGCGCCGGGTGGTGCGCGAGGCCTTCGAGGCCGTGCTGTTGCTGCTTTCCCCCATCGTGCCGCACATCACCGCGGAGCTGTGGCAGGAACTGGGCCGGGAAACCGAGCTCGCCGCCTGCCCCCTGCCGGAATGTGACCCGGATTCTCTGCTGACCGATACCGTCACCCTGGTGGTGCAGGTGAACGGCAGGGTCCGTGATCGGATCGAGGTTGCCGCCGATGCCGACAACGCCGCCATCGAGGCGGCGGCCATGGCCAGCGACAAGGTGGGGAAATTCACCGCCGGCAAGGCGGTCCGCAAGGTGGTTGTCGTTCCCGGAAAGCTGGTGAATGTAGTTGTCTGAGTTCCTGTTCTGCCGTCGCCGCGGCGCCCCGGCGCTGCTGGCCGTCGTCGTTCTGGCGGTTTCCGTCGCCGGCTGCCTGGGTTATCGCTTTGCCGACTATACCGATACCCTGCCGGAGCGGCTGCAAACCGTCGCCGTGGAGCCTTTCGTCAACCGGACCTACGAAAGTCTCGTCGAAACCTGGATCACCAGCAGCGTGGTGGCGGAGTTTGCCCGCAGCCAACGTCTCGAGGTTGCCGACCTTGATTGTGCGGACGTCATCATCCGCGGCAGCATCACCGATGTCACCGCTGGCGCCATCGGTTTCGCCGGCAGCGACCGGGCGCTGGAATATCGGGTGTATGTCACCATCGAGGCGACCGCCGAGGACCGGCGGCAGGACCGCGTTCTCTGGCGCCAGGCGAATATGGTGGAGGTGGAGGAGTACCTCGCCATGGGCACGCCGGTGGCCGACCAGTCGAACAAGCGTGAGGCCATTCGCAAGGCCTGCGACAAGCTGGCGGCGAATATCCATGACCGGCTGTTCGACGCCTTCTGAACCGCTGAATTCTCCCGTTCATTTCAGCTGGAAACGAAACCGCATGCTCGACAATTTGCGTTCCTGCATCCGCCGGGCTGACGATGCCGAGGGGGCCTTCGGTTGCTGCCTGCTCTACGGCGATGAATCCTTTCCCCTGAGTCTGCTCGAGGAATCCCTCTCGGCGCGGATGCGCAAAAACGACTGGCTGACGGTCGAACGCTACGACGTTTCGCAGCAGCGGCTCGATGAGGTGCTGCCGCTGTTCGATGCGCCGTCGCTTTTCGCTCCCCGCAAGATTGTCGTCCTTACCCATCTGGAGGCATTGCGCAAATCCGACGGTGAACTGCTTGCCGCCTGGTTGACGGAGCACGGCGCCGCCGACGGTCCCTTCCTGTTCCTGTCGGCGGCGGCTCGCTTCGATGCGCGCCAGCGGCTTTACAAGACGCTGAAAAAACTCGGCAGCGTCATTTTTACCGACAAGCTTGGCCCCGCCGACCGGCGCCAGCTGGTGGCCCGGGAGGCGCAACGCTGCGAGGTTGCCTGTGCTGCGGAAGTAGTGGATCAGCTGCTGCACTACTATGACAATCACCTGCAGCTCATCGCCCGGGAAATCGACAAACTTTCTCTCTATGTCGGCCCCGGCGGAATCATCGATGAAGAGACGGTCAACCTTCTCGGCTGCGGGGTGCTGGCGGCCAATATTTTCGTTCTGACTGATGAAGTTGGAACCGGTGCTTTGCTCCCGGCGCTGTCAAGTCTGCATCGATTGTTGGAGACCCGTACCGCGGCCCTGCTTGTTGTCGCCATGCTCGCGCGCCACTATCGGCTGCTGGCGCGGACCTTTTCCCATCGGGCGCGTAAGGAGTCGCGGCAGACACTTGCCGGCGCCATCGAGGTGCCGCCCTTTGTCGCCGACAAACTGTGGCGCCAGGTGGAAGGTTTCAGCTCCCGGCGTCTTGCCGGCAGTTTCGCGCTGCTCAGTGCCGCCGACCGGCGGTTGAAGAGTTCCGCTGCTCCTGATAAGATAGTGCTTGAACATCTGGTGATGCATCTCTGCCGAATGGCATCCGCTGACGGACCTGCCGGCCGGCATCCACCCGCAGCGGGACGGGTGCGGAAAAGGGCATAATGGTACCTGAACCGGAAACCTGTTTCGAACTTCTCATCGCCCGCCGGGTGCCGGTGCATATCGTCGGCCACAGCGTCGCCGTTACCCGGGCGGCGGTTCTCATCGGTACTTGGCTCAATGCCGGTCGGGAGGAAGTCCGCCTGCCTTTGCTGGCGGCCGGCGGGCTGCTGCACGATATCGCCAAATACGAGTCCATTACCACCGGTGATGACCACGCCCGCCTTGGCGGCGAATGGATGGATGCCCGGGGTTACCATTCGGTGGCCCTGGTGGTCAGCCAGCACGTGCGGATGACGCCGGCGGCGGCGGCCGAGTCCCGGGTAACCGAGGTGGATGTGGTCTATTACGCCGATAAGCGGGTGAAACACGAGGACGTGGTGCCGCTGAGCGAGCGCTTCATCGACTTGCAGGCGCGCTACGGCAAAACGGCCGCGGCCCGAAGCTCTCTGGAAACGGTGGAGGAGTTCACCATGCGGCTGGAGGAGAAGATCTTCCGGGGGCTGTCGGAGGGGCCGGAGCTTCTTGGTCCCTGCCTTGCCGGTGAGCGGTTCTGTCGTTTTGACGAATACACCGCCCTGGAGCATCGCATCGGAACCCTGTTCAAAAAATATATTGACAACTACCGGCGGCTTTAGTATATAGTCCGCCTTTACCTAACCTCGCGATTTAACCTGAATAAACTTGACTGTGTCATCCGGTCGGTCGCCGCCGGCGGGTGGCGGGAGCGATCCGGAAGAAGGCCATCAGCATGGAAATCAAGGTAATCGACAACGACGTTGAACGGGCGATAAAACTGCTCAAGAACAAGCTGAACAAGTCCGGACTGTTTCGTGAATTGAAGAAACGTCGTCACTACGAAAAGCCCAGCGTCCGCCGCAAGAAGAAGCATCAGGAGGCTTTGAAACGGCTGGCCAAGAAGCGCCGCATGACCATGCGCTGAGGTAGCTACCCGGAACGATTTTCGGCGTCGTCCTGTCCCTGAACCGACTGCGGTTGAAAGGTGCGGTTCGTCTGGAGGGCGGGAGCCTCATAAAATACGTCGCGAAGAAGACATGAAGAAGCCGGTTGCCGACAATGATGGTTGGCAACCGGCTTTTTTACGGCTTCGTAACCGCCCGGCTTTTCGCGATCGCGCCGGCGATTTCCGCGGCAACCGGAAGCGGGATTGAAATCGCGCGCGGCGATAATTCCGCTGGTGATCCCGATGGCTCCGGCTGGCCGGTATGTACCGATATCCGCATTGTCGACCTGCGGCGCGCCGGCCTCAGTCCGGGTGGGGGAGCGGTTTTCCGGTTACGCGCTACCCCTGATTGATGGTTTTTCTGACGATCCGATTCTCCCGGTCCACCAGCACGTTGACCGGCTGCAAGCGGGAGAGTTCGGCGTCGTCGATCTGCACGTAGGAGGCGATGATCACCATGTCGCCCTTGCGGGCCATCCGCGCGGCGGCGCCGTTGATGCAGATCTCGCCGCTGTCCGCCGCGCCTTCGATGACGTAGGTGGTGAAACGGGCACCGTTGGACAGGTTGTAGATGTGTACCATCTCGAAGGGGAGAATGTCGGTAGACTCCAGCAGGGTTTTGTCGATGGTGATGCTGCCTTCGTACTCGAGGTTGGCATCGGTGACCGTGGCCCGGTGGATCTTTGACTTGAACATGGTGCGCAGCATGGTGCCGGTTCTCCTTCGTGGTACGGTGGTTCCGGATAAGGTATCGATATGGTATCAGGGGTTTTTGCCCGTTGCTTCCGGGTTGGCGGCCAGGATGATGTTGTCGATGAGCCGGGTCCTACCCACCTTCGCCGCCAGGGCGATGACGGTTTCCCGGTCGACGGTGACGATCTCTTCCAGGGATCGGGCGTCGCAAACGACGAGATACTCCAGGGCGCAGGCATCGCCGGCGTGGTCGACGATGGTACGGTGTGCGGTTCCGGCGAGTTCCACCGCCCGGCGTTCACCGGCGGCGTACCGTTTCCGGGCGGCGAAGAGCCCGCGTGACAGGCCCAGCGCGGCGTGACGGTCGGCGGCCGACAGGTAGACGTTGCGGGAACTCAGCGCCAGGCCGTCGTCCTCGCGGACGATGGGGGCGGCGACGATTTCCACCGGAAACGCCAAATCGGCTACCATCCGTCGGATGACCGCCAGCTGCTGGTAGTCTTTCTCGCCGAAGCAGGCGCGATGGGGCAGGGTGAGATTGAAGAGCTTGGCGACCACCGTCGTGACGCCATCGAAGTGCCCCGGCCGCAGGGCGCCGCAGAGCCCGGCGGTGAGCCGGGCGACGCTGACGGCGGTTTGAAATTCCGCCGGGTAGACCGCCGCCGGTTCGGGGGCGAAGATGACATCGACGCCGGCATTGCGGCAGGCGGCCAGGTCGCCGTCCCAGTCCCGCGGGTAGCGGTCGAGATCCTCGCCGGCGCCGAACTGGATCGGGTTGACGAAGATGGATACCACCAGCCGGTCGACCTGCGGCCGGAGCGTTTCCATGAGACTGAGGTGGCCGCGGTGCAGGTACCCCATGGTGGGCACCAGACCGAGAATGCGGCCCGCGGCCCGCTCGGTCAGAGACCAGTGCTGCATCGCTTCGGGGTCGTGGATGATCTTCGGGTTCATGCTGCGGTAACCTCCGCGATCTCAGGAAAAGCTGTGTTCCGGGCCGGGGAAGGTGCCCGCCTTGACCTCGTCGCGGTAGGTGCCGAGCGCTTTGCGGATGGTCGGCGCGAGGTCGGCGTACTGCTTGACGAACGAGGGCCGGAAACGTTCGCACAGGCCGAGCATGTCGTGCAGTACCAGCACCTGGCCGTCGCAGCCGGGGCCGGCGCCGATGCCGATGGTGGGTACGTTCACGGCGTTGGTGATTTCCGCCGCGATGTCCGCCGGGACGCATTCGATCACCACCCCGAAGGCACCGGCGTCCGCCACCGCTTTGGCATCGGCCAGCAGGCGTTCCTTCTCCCGCTGGACCTTATAGCCGCCGAGCTGGTTTACCGCCTGGGGGGTGAGACCGATGTGTCCCAGTACCGGGATGCCGATTTCCACCAGCGCCCGGATGGTGGGTGCCATGGCGACGCCGCCTTCGAGCTTCACCGCCGTGCATCCGGTTGCCTGCATGATCCGGCCGGCCTGGCGTTTGGCGTCCGCGATGCTCACCTGGTAGCTCATGAAGGGCATGTCGATGACCACCAGCGCTCGCTCGGTGCCGCGGACCACGGCGCGACCGTGGTAGATCATTTCGTCCACCGTCACCGGGATGGTGGACGGATAACCGGCGACGACAACCCCGACGGAATCACCCACGAGGATGACGTCGATATCAGCGGCGTCAAGCAGGCGGGCGAAGGGGTAGTCGTAGCCGGTGACCATGGCGATACGCTCGCCGGCGGCCTTCATTTCCCGCAGGCGGGCGGTGGTGATCGGTTTGCTGTCACGCATCGGAATGTGTTCCTCCC
The DNA here is from genome assembly GCA_016933675.1 of Candidatus Anaeroferrophillacea bacterium. GTDB lineage: Bacteria > Desulfobacterota > Anaeroferrophillalia > Anaeroferrophillales > Anaeroferrophillaceae > JAFGAM01. Next base: position 53,253 of record JAFGAM010000076.1, on the reverse strand, counting down.
GGCCGGATGAAAAAGATGTTTTCGGTACGATGCCGTGGATTTCCGGCCATCAGGCCTTGCTTCCGGCACAAAAAAAGCCGTCCCGGAAACGGGACGGCAGGTGCAGTTCTGACCTTCGGCAGGAAACGCACGGATCTGGTGTCTCCTGCATCGCGCACCGGCTTACCCGTCCCGGTCTCCCCGCCGGGGAGATCCAGGCGGCCCCGGGGCCGGATCGGCGTGTGCGCCAGCCCGGCACTCCGGAGATTGCCATGTCGGATTGTCCTGTCGCGTTGTGGTTACGCGGGGGCGGTCAGACGCCCGCCTTGTATTCCACCGCCAGTTTCGACAGCCAGCGGACCGCCGACTGCGGCGGTACGTGACTGGTGTTGATGATCACATGGTAGAGCAGGGGGTCGTTCCAGTCACGCTTGAAGTAGTAGTTGATGTAATCCCGACTCTTCTTGTCCATCTCGCGGACCGTTTTTTCCGCCTGGGCCGGCGTCAGGCTCGGATCCCGATCCAGCGCCCGTTTGACCCGGTCATTGAAGTCGGCCACCACCCGGATGTGAATGGTGTCGGGGTTATCCTGCAGGATGCACTGGCCGCCGCGGCCGACGATCAGCACATGCTGGCGCTGGCCGAGGCTGGTGATGACGCGGCTGATCATCTCCTTGTAGATGTCGCTGTCGATCCACCCCTGATTGCCGAAATTGAAGGGGATCTTGTCCCGCTGGTCGTACTCGCCCCCGGCGGCCGGTTCCTCGTCCGCTTCCTTCTTGAAGATGTCGAAATCGATAACCCGGGAAAGGTAGGCCTTGAGGCTGATATGGCGCTCTTCCTCGTAGTCGAGAACATTGTCGGTGGTTACCTTGGTATGAGCCGCCACCTGCTCGACGATCTGCTTGTCGAAATAATCGATGTTGAGCACCTTGGCGAGCTGCTTCGCGATATCCAGGCCCCCGGAGCAATACTCCTTCGAGATCGTGATAACCGGCATCGATTTCTCCTTGTCAGTGCGGAGGAAGGCGGGCGGTAGCGTTTTTCCGGCCGCCCGACTCGTAAAAAACCGTCACTTTCTATACAATTTCCGCTCACTTGTCAAATGGTTTTGAGCATCTTCCCGGTGCAGGGAATGGGAATCGGCATCGGTTTGCGGAGGAAGCCGATGATGAAGGATCCGGTATCACTGCCGCCAGGGGTCGAAACCTGGATGGCACCGCCGGGGCGCGGTGGACCGTGCCCCGGCGGTGGGCTCGCGATACCTTCCTGTCCGGGGAATGTGGCACCGGTGGCGGGGCGGGTCGCAAACCCGCCCGTACCACGCCGCGGCGACCCGGCCGGGAACGCCGCGAAGAAGGTGCCGCCGTTACGAAGCCATGAGCAATTAACGGTGGACATTTGCGGTGGCTTCCGGTAGTTTTCGTCCGTTGTGCCGTCATGGGGCGGCATTCGTCAAACCGTCAAGCCATGGTGAAAACCGGACGGCCGGCGGCAACCCCGGATTTCCGGGGGCCGGAGCCCGGGCGGCGGTGCCGCCCGGCACCGAAGACCGAACCGCCCGCCGCTCGCTGTCCCGGAGTCCTGCCGATGCTGATTGAACCTCTGTTGACCAGATACCTGCGCCATGTCAACCGGGAGTACCTGACCTTCCGGGATTTCAATCCCGAGACCGTCCCCAGCGGCCACCCGGAGCGAGAATATCTCCTGTATATTCACGTTCCCTTCTGCGAGCAGCTCTGCCCCTACTGCTCCTTCAACCGCTACACCTTCCGTGAGCCGGTGGCGCGGCGTTACTTCACCGCCCTGCGGCGCGAGATCGAAGGCTACCGTGACCGGGGCTACCGCTTTACCGGGGTCTACGTCGGCGGCGGCACCCCCACGGTGCTGCCCGACGAACTGGCCGCCACCCTGGCGCTGGTGCGGGATCTTTGGCCGGTGCGCGAGATCTCGGCGGAGACCAACCCGAACCACCTCACCGACGATATCGTCGGAATCCTCAAGGACGCCGGCGTGAACCGGCTGTCGGTGGGCGTCCAGAGCTTTGGCGACGAGCTGCTGAAGGCGATGGAGCGCTACCACAAGTACGGCAGCGGCAGCGAGATCGAGGCGCGGCTCAAGGAGTACAACGGCGTTTTCGACACCCTCAACGTCGATATGATCTTCAATTTTCCCACCCAGTCGGAGGCCGGCCTCGAGCGCGACCTTGATGTTCTTGAGGGGCTTCCCGCCGACCAGGTGACCTTTTACCCGCTGATGGCTTCCGATTCCACCGAGCGGCAGATCGCCAAAACCCTCGGGAAGGTCGACTACCGCCAGGAGAAGCGTTTTTACCGCCGTATCATCGACCGCCTGCTGCCCGCCTACCGCGCCAGCACCGCATGGTGCTTCTCCCGCCAGGCGACGATGATCGACGAATACGTCGTCGACTATGACGAATATGTCGGTGTCGGCAGCGGCTCCTTCAGCTACGTGCAGGGCACCATTCTCGCCAATACCTTTGCCGTCGACGACTACTGCGCGGCGCTGGAAGGCGGCCGGCAGCCACTTTTGGCCCGCAAGGAATTCACCCTGCTGGAACGGATGCGCTACGATCTGCTGATGAAGCTTTTCGGCACTCGTCTCGACCGCCGGGTGGTGCGAAAAAAGTACGGCAGCGCCTTCGATGAAATGCTCTGGCGTGAACTGACCCTGTTCCGCCTGCTGGGGGCGCTCAAAACCGAGGGCGATACCCTGGTGCTGACCCCGACGGGGCTCTACTGGTGGGTCATCATGATGCGGGAGTTTTTCATCGGCGTCAACAATTTCCGGGACTTGTGCAGGAGCCGGCTGAATGACGGAGACGCTGGACATACAGCGTGAGCTGCGGCAGCTGCCGGCGGTCGATGAGCTGTTGAAAACCCCGGCGGTCGGGGGGCTGCTGGAGCGCTTCCCCCGCCCGCTGGTGGTGGAGCAGTTGCGCCACGGACTGGCGGAGATCCGGCAGCTGGTAGCCGGCGAGCGCCGGCAGCTGATGGCGGTCTACGATTACGACACCTTCATCGCCGCCGTTGCCGGGCGGCTGGAGGAATATCTCGCGCCGCGACTGAAACGGGTGATCAACGCCACCGGGGTGGTGATCCACACCAACCTCGGGCGCGCGCCCCTGCCGGAGGCGGCGGTGCGGCAGGCGGCCGTGATCGCCTGCCGCTATTCCAACCTGGAATACGATCTTGCCGCCGGCCGCCGCGGCCTGCGCTACGACAACGTCGAGGAGCTGCTGTGCCGCCTCACCGGCGCCGAGGCGGCGATGGTGGTGAACAACAATGCCGGCGCGGTGCTGCTGGTACTCTCCGCCCTGGCCGCCGGCCGTGAGGTGGTGGTCTCCCGCGGCGAACTCATCGAGATCGGCGGCGCCTTCCGCATTCCCGAGGTCATCGTCCAGGGCGGCGCTCTGCTGCGCGAGGTGGGGGCCACCAACCGCACCCACCTGCGGGACTACGAACAGGCCATCGGCGAGGATACCGCCCTGATTCTCAAGGTCCATACCAGCAACTACCGGATTGCCGGTTTTACCACCGCGGTGGACTCCCGCACCCTGGCCGCCCTGGCGGCGCGCCGCGGGGTGCCCCTGGTGGAGGATCTTGGCAGCGGCTGCCTGCTTGATCTCGCCGGCCTCGGCGTCGGCGGCGAGCCCTCGGTGCGTCGCGTGGTGGAAAGCGGCATCGATGTGGTGACCTTCAGCGGCGACAAGCTGGTGGGCGGCCCCCAGGCCGGGATCATCGTCGGACGCCGCGAGCTGATCGAGCGCATCCGCATGCATCCCCTCAACCGGGCGCTCAGGATCGACAAGCTGACCCTGGCTTTTCTCGAGGAGGTGCTGCGCCTCTACCTCGACCCGGAGCGGGTTTATCGGGTGGTGCCGACCCTCGCCATGCTCACCACCGAACCGGCGGTACTTAAACGCCGGGCGCGGCGGCTTGCCCGGGAACTGGAGGCGGTGTTCGGTGACCGTGCCGAGATCGCCGTGGTTGCCGGGGTTTCCCGCGCCGGTGGCGGTGCCCTGCCACTGGTGGAACTGCCTACCCGGCTCGTGACCCTGGATGTTCACGGTATGGCCGCGGCGGCGGTGGAGCGTTATCTTCGTTGCCGGAAGCTGCCGGTCGTCGTCCGGATTGCCGATGACCGGGTGGTGTTCGATCCGCGGACATTGTTTGCCGACGATTTCCAGGAGATTGCCGCCGCCGGCCGCGAGCTGGTTGCGTCGGGGGGCAGGGGTCAGGGGTCAGGATTCGGAAGTCAGGAGACGGAAGGCGGAAGTCAGGGGGCCGGGAAACGGCAGGAGAAGCGCCGGTGATCGGCCGGCCGGCGGGCGGGAAGCGGTTGCCAAGGGGCGGTTTCAGGGCCGGGCCGCGGGCCGCGGCCCGGTTGTTTGTCACCGGTCGGTTTTGGCCGCGGCTGCCGGCGGCGGTTCTCCTGTTCTGTTTTGCGTCGCTCCTGCCGGTATTCCTGTCGGCGGCGGCGCCGGAGGCGCCGCCGACCCGTGCCGTGGCGAAGGTTTCGCGGCTCAACGTCCGCCAGGCTCCGGACCGCCGGGCGCCACTGGTGTTCAAACTCGAACGCGGCCAGGGGGCGACGGTGACGGGGGAGGATAGGGACTGGTTGGAGATCCGCACGAAATCCGGTAGTCACGGCTGGGTCTACCGGCCGCTGGTAAAGCTTGTCCATCCCGAGAAGACGGTGCCCGAGGTTCATCTCGAAACCCATCAGCTCGATGATCCTGAGATCGAGCGGCTGGAGGTGGCCGCCGGATTCCTGCCGGAGATGCTGGCGGCCTGGGAGCCGGAAACCCTGCGGCTGGTGGCCTCGCGGCTGCCGGAGGCGCCGCAGAAGCTGCTCCTGGTGCTGGAAATACCTTTTTCCCCGGAGCGTTACGAGGCCGAACGCGGCAATGACGTCGAGCCCGGGGTCATCGATCTGCTGCCGTACCGGCGCTATCTGAAGGCCTTGCTGACCTGTCGGTTGCGGCTTGGTGACGCGGCGGGGACCGCCGATTGCTACCTTATGCTGCGGAAGGCGAACGGCGACCAGGTCATGCTGTCGGGATCATTTGCCGGGCCGGTACCGGTCTTCGGTGAGGTTCTGGTGGTAGGACTGCACGGCTATGAACTGTTTCAGATAGCCACCCCGTTGCCCGTCATCGCTCGGGATTTCAACCGGTTTACCCTGCCGGAGCCGTTGACCCCCGACGGCCGGCGGACGGTGGTGGCCGGGGTGTACGATTTCTTCGGGTTCGAATTCTAATGACGACGGAATCGGTGCGAAACCGCCAAACGTGAGAGTTTTAACTTGACAGTACCGGGGAATATTTTTAATAACATGTTGTTTTCGGTCGGAACGCCGGAATCGGCGGCCGGGCGGCAGGAATTTTGCTTTCATTACTCACCGAAGTGACCACAGGGAGCGTTCAATGAAAAAACAGTACTTGCTGGCGCCGGGACCGACGCCGGTGCCGCCGCGGGTTCTGCAGGCCATGTCTCTGCCCATCATCCACCACCGGGCGCCGGCCTACAAGGAGGTGTTCGAGGATGTTCGCGAGGGGCTGAAATACCTTTTTCAGACGCAGCAGGAGGTGCTGCTCTTCGCCGCTTCCGGTACCGGGGCGATGGAGGGCGCGGTGGCCAACCTGTTTTCCGCCGGCGACAAGGTGATCACCGTCAACGGCGGCAAGTTCGGGGAACGCTGGGGGCAGATTACCAACACCTTCGGTCTCGAAGTGATTACCGTTGATGTGCCTTGGGGGCAGGCGGTGGAGCCGCGGCGGATTGCCGACCTGCTGGCCGAAAACGACGATGTGCGCGGGGTGTTCATCCAGGCCAGCGAAACCTCCACCGGGGTGGCGCACCCGGTGCGTGAGATCGCTGAGCTCGTCCGCGAGCGCGAGGATACGATCATCGTCGTCGATGCCATCACCGGCGTCGGCGTCTTCGCCCTGCCGCTGGACGCCTGGGGTCTCGATGTGGTCGTTACCGGTTCCCAGAAGGCGCTCATGCTGCCGCCGGGGCTGGCCTTTGCCGCGCTCAGCGAGAAGGCGTGGAAGTTCAACGCGACCTCGACCCTGCCGCGTTATTACTTCGATTTTGCCAAGGAGCTCAAGAATGCCCTGAAAGGGCAGAATGCCTACACGCCGGCGGTATCGCTGGTGATCGGCCTGCGCGAGGTACTGGCGATGATCCGCGAGGAGGGGCTGGAGAATGTCTTTGCCCGCCACGAGCGGCTGGCCACCGCCACCCGCGCCGGGGTCCAGGCCCTCGGGCTCGATCTCTACGCCCCCGACGCGCCGTCCAACGCGGTGACCGCCGTCTGTGTTCCCGCGGGGGTCGACGGCCAGGATGTGGTAAAAACCCTGCGGACCACCTACGGTGTGACCATCGCCGGCGGCCAGGACCAGGCCAAAGGGAAGATCATCCGGCTCGCCCATCTCGGTTACGTCGACGATCTCGATGTGATCACCGGACTCGGGGCGCTGGAGATGGCGCTCATGGATCTGGGCTACGACCTCAACGAGCGCAGCGCGGTGCGGGCGGCGCAGATGATTCTCAGGCGGAAGTGATTCGTCCCCCGGTGATGCCATGTTCCGCTTCATGGTGGCCGTTACGGACATGGGCGGTGCGGCAGACGTCCCGGCAGGTCAATCAGGTCAATAGGGAACCGTAACGGCTGCCCTTGTACGGCAGCAGGGGATGGGCACCCCCGGGGCGATTCATGATCCGCCCCGGCGGATTCGCGGCACACGTTTCCTGGCCGAGGAACGCGGCGTCGCTGTGGGTCGGTTTACGCGGGGTGCGGTTGCCTGCCCGCGTGTGGTGCGCACCGGCAGGCAACGAAGAAAATGAAGTCGTTGTGTTGCCGGTAAAAATTTCAACCAATATTACGCTTCGAAAGCCGGTTGGCGCGCCAGCGCATTCCGGGTTCGATCCAGATGGAGAATGGTCGCCATGAAGGTTTTGGTCAGTGACAAGATGTCTCCCAAAGGGATTGCGGTATTTGCCGCCTTCCCCGAAATCAAGGTCGATGTCAAGGTGGGCATGAAACCCGACGAACTGGCCGCGGTGATCGGCGAATACGACGGTCTGGCGATTCGCAGCGCCACCAGGGTGACGCCGGAGATCATCGCCGCCGCCGACCGGCTCAGGGTCATCGGCCGTGCCGGCATCGGCGTCGACAATGTCGATATCGAGGCCGCCACCAAACGTGGCATCGTGGTGATGAACACCCCGCAGGGCAACACCATCACCACTGCCGAACACACCCTGTCGATGATGTTCGCGTTAAGCCGCAACATTCCCCAGGCGACCCGGTCCATGAAGGACGGCAAGTGGGAAAAGGGGAAGTTCATGGGCAAGGAGCTGTTCAATAAGACGCTGGGCATCGTCGGCCTGGGCAACATCGGCAGCATCGTCGCCGACCGCGCCCTGGGGATGAAGATGAAGGTCATCGTCTTCGATCCCTTCATTTCCGACGAGCGGGCGAGCCGCATGGGCATCGAACGGGTGGGGCTCGAGGAGCTCTTCCGCCGCGCCGATTACATCACCGTACACACGCCGCTGACCAGCGAGACCCGGCATCTGATCAATAATGACAGCTTCGCCAAAATGAAGGACGGCGTACGGATCATCAACTGCGCCCGCGGCGGCATCATCAACGAAGACGATCTTTGCGCGGCGCTGCAGTCGGGCAAGGTGGGCGGTGCCGCCTTCGATGTTTTCGAACAGGAGCCGCCGGCCCCGGATCATCCGTTGCTGGCCCAGGACACCTTTATCTGCACTCCCCATCTCGGTGCTTCCACCGACGAGGCGCAGGAGAATGTCGCGATCACGGTGGCCGAGCAGATCGCCGATTACCTGCTTACCGGCACCATCACCAACGCGTTGAACGTGCCCAGCGTCAGCGCCGAGGTACTCAAGGTGGTGGGGCCCTATGTAAGCCTGGCGGAGAAGATGGGGATGTTCTACTCCCAGCTCTGCGAGGGTGACATCTGCGGTTTGACCGAGATCGAGGTGGCTTACAAGGGTGCGGTCACCGAATACGACACCTCGCCCATTACCATCGCCCTGCTCAAGGGACTGCTCAGACCGATGGTGGGCGACATGGTGAATTTCGTCAATGCCTCGGCCATCGCCAAAGAGCGCGGCATTGCAGTTACCGAGTCGAAGACCAGCGAGGCCGGCAACTTTTCCAGCATGATCACCCTTACCGGTCGCAACAACAGCCAGTCGCTGACGGTTTCCGGTACCCTGTTCGGGAAGACCGAGCCGCGCATCGTCCGGGTGAACGAGTTCGACATCGAGGCCATCCCCGCGGGCACCATCCTGGTGATCTACGCCCACGACAAGCCGGGGGTCATCGGCGGACTCGGCACCTTCCTTGGCGAGCGGGGGGTCAACATCGGCAAGATGCAGTTCGGCCGCGAGCGGCCGGGCGGCATGTCGGTTTCCATGGTGCAGATCGATTCTCCCATCGAGCCGGTGATGCTGAAAGAGCTGCTGGAGCTGCCCAACGTGGTGTCCGCGCGGGAGATCTACCTTTAGGTACGGCCTGCAGGCCGTATCGCCGGCGGTGTCTTGCCGGCGGTGGGTGTATCGATTCAGCGCTTCCCCGGGCCCGTGCCGGCCTGGGGAAGCATTTTCATGCGGGATGAAACCCCAACAACTGTCGGAACACGGCAAAACGGGATGGCACCGTAACCGCTTCAGCTACGCGGCGTGAAAAACCTGAGGAAATTGGCTTAGATAGACGTACGTTTCGTGTTGCCGATGGATGCATCGGCCCTCCAGGTTGCGCCGCGGCGAAGAAGATGGAGTTTTTACGAAGCCGTCATGCAGGGGAACACGCAATGGCTAACGTGGTGCTCGTCGGGACCCAGTGGGGCGACGAGGGTAAAGGCAAGATCGTCGATTTGTGGACCCCGCGAGCCGATCTCGTGGTGCGCTTCCAGGGTGGCAACAACGCCGGCCACACGCTGATCATCGACGGGGAGAAATTCATTTTTCACCTCATTCCCTCCGGCATCCTCCATGAGGACACCCTGTGCGTCGTCGGCAGCGGGGTAGTGGTCGATCCCGCCGTACTTCTGGCCGAGATCGGCAAGCTGGACGAAAAGGGCTTCGGTTCCGCCCGCGGGCGCCTGCGTATCAGCGACGAGGCCCATCTCATCCTGCCTACCCACCGCAGCCTCGACCGGGTGCGTGAGGCCGGCCTCGGGAACCGGAAGATCGGCACCACCGGCCGCGGTATCGGTCCGGCCTACGCGGACAAGATGGGTCGCACCGGCCTGCGGGTGGGTGACCTGCTGGCGCCGGAGGCGGAGCTGCTGCGGCGGGTGTTCGCCGTCGTCGAGGAGCACAACCGCGAGCTCGACCGGATGTACGGCGATTCCGGGGTGGATCCGGAGGTGGTGTTTACCGAGCTCCGGGAGGCCGCCCGGGTTCTGGGGCCGATGGTCTGCAAGACCTCCTACCTGATCCACGAGGCGATGACGGCCGGCCGGCAGGTGCTGTTTGAGGGTGCCCAGGGGTCGCTGCTGGACATTGACCACGGCACCTATCCTTTTGTCACCTCCTCATCCACCGTCGCCGCCAACGCCTGCGCCGCCAGTGGTGTCGGTATGCGGCACATCGACCGCGTGGTGGGGATCGTCAAGGCCTATACCACCCGGGTGGGCAGCGGACCGTTTCCCACCGAGCTGGACGGTGAGGCCGGCGACCGCCTGCGCGAGCGTGGCGGCGAGTACGGCTCGACCACCGGGCGCCCGCGGCGCTGCGGCTGGGTCGACCTGGTGGGGTTGAAATATGCCGCCATGATCAACGGCCTGCAGGGCTTCGTGGTGACCAAGCTGGACGTGCTCTCGGGGATGGAAACCATCCGCGTCTGCGAGGTTTATGAGTTGTACGGCGAACGCACGGAGCGGTTTCCTTCCGGGCTTGAGGAGCTTTCCGCCTGCCGGCCGGTGTATCGCGATCTGCCGGGCTGGCAGGATGACCTTGTCGACGTGCGCGCCTACGACGACCTGCCGGAAAACGCCCGTCGCTACGTGGAATATCTCGAGACGGCCCTTGGCATTCCGGCGCTGGTGGTGTCGGTGGGTCCGGGCCGCAAGCAGACCATTGTCCGGGATAACCCCTTCGCGCCGCGGTCGTAAGTACCGGCGGGGATGCCGGTATCCATTATCCGACGCCGCTTCCGGCCTGGCCGTGTGCGGTATGCACAGGCCGGCAAGGAAGAAGATCGAGCGGTTATGAGAAGCCATCCCGGGCTTGACAAGCGGCGGATAATGGGCTAGTTTCCCCCCTGCTTCACGCAATCCGGGCCGTTAGCTCAGTTGGTAGAGCATCTGACTTTTAATCAGGTGGTCGCAGGTTCGACTCCTGCACGGCTCACCACATAAAAACGGGCACCTGCGAGACATTTGCAGGTGCCCGTTTTTCCACCTTCGTGCCTTAACCTCACACGTTACCCCTGCTTCGGGTATATGATCCGTTCGGCGGCGGGAAATTCCGCACCCACGTCATCAGCCCCGGCATGATCATCTCCACCGCGATGGTGGGGGGATGAACAGTTTTGTTGGCGATGTGTCCAGTGGGAGATGCCGGAGCGTGAACTGCCGCCATTATGCCAGGTTACGGCGGTTATTGCCAGAAAGCTCCGCCGGTCGCCGTCGCAGCAAAATGGCGGCGATGAATAACGAAGAAAGGCTGTCATGATTTTCGCACCCAATGATATCCACGCCCGCATCGCCCGCCTTATCGACCTGCCCGCCGCCGGGGTGGCCGCCGTGTCGCGGCTGCTGGACGAGGGGGCGACGGTGCCCTTTGTTGCCCGCTACCGCAAGGAGTCCAGCGGTGGTCTTGACGAGGTCGCCATTGCCGCGGTGCGCGACGCGCTGGCCGCCATGCGGGAGCTGGACCAGCGGCGGGCCGCGATCGGTAAATCCCTGGCCGAACGCGAACTCCTGACCCCGGAGCTGGAAACAGCCCTTGCCGCGGCCGCAACCCTGGCCGAGCTTGAAGATGTCTACCTCCCCTGGCGGCCTAGGCGGCGCACCCGGGCCGCCGCGGCCCGCGAACGCGGTCTGGAGCCGCTGGCGGACTATCTGCTGGCCGGCGGCGACGATGTCGACCGCCGGGCGGCGCAATTCATCGCCGCCGAAGGCGGCGTAGAGGACGCCGAAGCCGCGCTGGCCGGTGCCCGGGACATCATCGCCGAAGGGTTGAGCGAGCAGCGGGAATGCCGTGAAGCGATGCGCCGCCTGTTCATGGAGCGGGGTATTATCCGTGCGGCGGTGCGCCGCGGCCGGGAGACCGACGGCGATACCTATCGGGATTATTTCGCCTGGGAGGAACCGGCGCGGACCATCGCGTCGCACCGGGTGCTGGCGCTACGGCGTGGTGAACGCGAAAAGGTGCTTTCGCTTTCGCTCCGGCCCGACCCTGCAATTGCCCTGACACAGCTCGAAGGGGTCTATGACCGCCACGGCGGTATCCCCGGCGGGGCCGCTGGCGAAATGGTGCGCGCCGCGATGGCCGACGGCTACGCCCGGCTACTGGCGCCGGCGATGGAAACCGAGACCTGGAACACCCTGCGCGAGCGCGCCGAGGCCGACGCCGTTCGGGTGTTCGCCGAAAACCTGCGCGAACTGCTGCTGGCGCCGCCGCTGGGTTTTTGTCCGGTGCTGGCCCTCGATCCGGGGTTCCGCACCGGTGCCAAGCTGGTCTGCCTCGACGAGCAGGGAACGCCGCGGCACTGGCAGACCATCTTCCCCCTGGCCGGGGCCGAACGGGCGGCCGAGGCCGCCACGGTGATCCGTGAGCTGGTGGAACGGTACCGCATCCGGGCTCTGGCGGTGGGCAACGGTACCGCCGGCCGCGAAACCGAGGCCTTTGTCCGCGGTCTGGGGCTGCCGGCGGAGGTCGACATCGTCCTCGTCAACGAGGCCGGGGCGTCGGTCTATTCGGCTTCGGAGACCGCCCGACAGGAATTTCCCGCTCTCGATCTCACCATCCGCGGCGCCATCTCCATCGGCCGCCGTCTCATGGATCCGCTGGCCGAACTGGTGAAGATCGATCCCCAGGCCATCGGTGTCGGCCAGTACCAGCACGACGTCGACCAGAAGCTTCTGTCCCGGGCGCTGGATGACGTGGTGGTCTCCTGCGTTAATCGGGTAGGAGTGGACGTGAATACCGCCAGTGCCGAGCTGCTCGCCCGGGTCGCCGGTCTCGGGCCGGCTCTGGCGGCGGCGCTGGTGGAATATCGGCGCGCCCACGGCCCCTTCACCGACCGCCGCGACTTTCTCCTGGTGCCGCGGCTCGGTCCCCGGGCCTTCGAGCAGGGTGCCGGTTTCCTGCGTATCCGCGGCGGAAAGAATCCCCTGGATGGCAGTGCCATCCACCCGGAACGCTACGCGCTGGTGGAACGTATGGCTCAAGACGCCGGCGGCGGCACAGCCGAGCTGCTCGCCGATCCCGAGCGCCGCCGCGCTCTGGAGCCGCAGCGCTACGTCGGCGGCGACGTGGGGCTGCCCACGTTGCGGGACATCCTCGCCGAGCTGGAGAAGCCGGGCCGCGACCCGCGACCGGGTTTCTCCGCCTTCCGTTTTGCCGATGTCCATGAACTCGACGACCTGTCTCCGGGGATGCGACTGCCGGGCATCGTCACCAACGTTACCCGCTTTGGTGCCTTCGTTGACGTCGGCGTCCATCAGGACGGCCTGGTGCATATCAGCCGGCTGGCGGACCGCTTCGTGCGGGATCCCGCCGAGGTGGTGCGGGCGGGGCAGCAGGTGGAGGTGACGGTGCTGGAGGTGGACCGCGGCCGTAAACGCATTGCCCTCAGCATGCGGGAGCGCGACGGCGGGGAGCGGAAGCACGCGGCAGCTTGATGAGAGCGGCTGCGGGAATGCGCGGCGAAGCAAAAAAGATGGCAGCTTTCCAGCTCCGCAGTTCCGCCGTCAGTCCTCCAGTTCCGCCGCCAGCTCGGCCGCGGTCATGATGCAAAACAGCGGATACAGCGGGTTCCTGCGGTAGATGTCGAGGGTTTTTTCGTGGATATCGGCGGAGAACGCGGCGCAGCAGTCGGCGATGATCACCGCCTTGAAGTCGTGGCACAGCGCGTCCATCACCGTGGTCAGGACGCAGAAGTTGGTGGCGATGCCGGCCACGGCGCACCGGGTCACCCCCTGCTCCCGGAGGGTCTTTTCCAGGCCGGTGCCGAAGAAGGCGGAGAAGCGGGGCTTGGGCAGCCAGAGGTCTTCAGGCCGGCGGTCGAGGTCGGCGACCACCGCGGCGCCCGGGGTGCCGGCGATGGCGTGGGGGTGCATGCGGCTCCTGAAGATGAAATCGTCCTCGCGGAAGGCGTCGGTGGAGAAGATCACCGGCAACTTTTTTTTCCGGAAGGTGCCGATGGTGCGGTTGATGGCCGGGATGATCGCCCGCGCCAGGGGGGTGATGGGGTAGTTGTTTTCGTCGCGGAAATAGTCTTCGACCATGTCGATGATGATCAGTGCCGTTTTGTCCATAAGTAGTGTACGCCTTTTCGTTATTTTTCCGCCGGCCTGGGCTTTTTCAGTTCTCCGCCGGCCCGGGCCGCTCCGCCGCGGCAATGTTCACAAAAAAATCGCCGGGTTGCGGGTCGCGGCGGCAGGAAGGGGGTTGCCGCGGGCCGGTCACCGGTCTTCCGGTGGCGGCGGTCTTTCGGGCTGGAGCAGAGCGGCGCGATGCTTCCCGGCAACCGGGGCAGCGGGCGCCGGCTGGATGATGCCGGGGACTACTGAGATCAGGCTCACATTATGCGTTGCAAGTGCCTGATGTCAAGTTCGAATGCGGCGGGATGTTCACTCCGTTGCGGCGGCGACGGCCGTTCTGCGGCCGGTGGTTGTGGCCGCCGGCCGCCGGTTCCGGAGCAGCGCCCGGGTGCATGCCGCCGCCGCTTCCTCCAGCGGGCCGCGGTTGTCGATGCGCACCAGGATCCGGGCACTGACCACCATCGCCGTTGCCCGTTGAACCCGTCGTTCGATTTCCGCTGTCGTTTCCCGGCCCCGCTGCCTGAGGCGTTCTCTGATCGCCGCCGGATCGGTCTCGATCAGCAGGACCACGACCCGGGGAAAAAGCTCCTCGGCTTCCGGAATGATGGTGCGCGATACGTTGACCACCACCGAGCGACCGGCATCCAGGTCGGCGGTGATCTCCCTGCCGATGCCGTAGGACAGTCCGTGGGCCTCCCAGGCAAGGCAGAAGCGCCCCGCCTCCCGTGCCCGGCGAAATTCCTCCGGCGTCAGCGGGATGTGGTCCTCGCCCGGGGCGTTACCGGGACGGGTGATCGAGCGCCGGGGGAAGACGAAATGCGTGCCGCGGGGATACGCCCCCAGACGCGCGCGGGCGGCGGTGATGACGCTGTCCTTGCCGCTGCCGCTGGCGCCGACGACGAGGAAAAGGGTGCCGGGTTCAGTTGTATTCATCGCGGGCCTCGAATCCGGAGCGGGTACGGTTTAGCCGGCCGTGACCGGCGGGCGGTAGCGGGCGAGAAACTCGCGGGCGGAGAGCCGGCGCATGTCGGGCAGGGCGTCGGCCAGGGCATCGTGGGACCAGTTCCACCAGGCCAGCTCCCGCAACCCGGTGGCCACATCCTCGGGAAACCGGCGCCGGAGCAATCGTGCCGGTACCCCGGCGACGATGGTATAGGGTTCGACATCGGCGGTGACTACCGCGCCGGCGCCCACCGCGGCACCGTCGCCGATGGTAACCCCCGGCAGTACCGTCACCCCGTGGCCGAGCCAGACATCGTTGCCGATGGTGACGGCGTGGTCCCGGCGCCACTGGAAAAAGCCGTCCTCGTCCGGTCCCATACCGAACATCTCGCTGCGGTAGGTGAAGTGGTGCAGGGCCACCCGCTCCAGCGGATGGTTGCCGGGGTTGATGCGGCAGCCGGCGGCAATGGAGCAGAATTTGCCGATCACGGTGTAGATGACGTCGCCGTCCTCCATGATGTAGCTGTAGTCCCCCAGCCGGCTCTCGACCAGCTTGCAGCGGGCGTGAACCTCCGTCCAGCGCCCCAGTTGCGAGGCGGTGATTTCGGCGCTGTCGTCGACCCGGGGGTGCGGGCCGAGAATGTTGTTGCTCATCTGTGCCGTCCTCCCGTAACCGGTGCGTGTTGTTACCTGCCTTTGCGCATTACCGCCGCTGTGTAAGAATTGTATTATCGATGCACTTATGACCCTCCCGTCACGGCGGTTTGCAACCGTCATTTTGCCTGTCATAAGCACAGCTTACGTTGTTTTTCCATTTCCTGCGTTACTTCATGTAATCTTAAAATTATCCTAATTGAACCGCAAGATTTCCCGCCTAGTCTTCACCCCGCATCGACGCGGGGCCGCCGCTCCGGGGGTACCGGAAAGCCGGTCGCCCGGTTGCGGCGGCAGCCGTTTCATGCGTCGCGACACCTCGCATACCGGATGGCAATGGCGCCATTCTGCCGGAGGGAACAATGGCCGCACTGGAAATCAACACCCTGAGTAAGCGTTTCGGTTCCACCGTCGCCCTCGACCGGGTGTCGCTACGGGTTGCCCCGGGAGAGATGGTGGCCCTGATCGGTCCCTCCGGATCCGGAAAATCGACCCTCCTGCGGCATATCTCCGGGCTTATGGGCGCCGGCAGCGACGGCGGCGACATCGACGTGTTCGGTCGCAGCATGCTGCGTGACGGGCGCCCGGCGGGGGGCGCGCGTAAATTGCGGGCCGAGATCGGCTTCATCTTCCAGCAGTTCAACCTGGTGGACCGCCTTTCCCTGCTGACCAACGTGCTCGCCGGTACCCTGGCGCGGACCCCTACCCGCCGCAGCCTGTTGCGCTGGTTCACCGTGGCCGAGAAGCGGCGGGCGATGGAGGCGCTGCGGCGGGTGAAAATGGCGGAGTTCGCCGGCCAGCGGGCTTCCACCCTTTCCGGCGGTCAGCAGCAGCGCGGTGCCATCGCCCGCGCCATCGTCCAGCAGGCGAAGATCGTTCTCGCCGACGAGCCCATCGCTTCCCTCGATCCCGATTCCTCGCGCCGGGTGATGAACATGCTTGCCGCCGTCAATCGCGAGGACGGCGTCACCGTGCTGGTGACCCTGCACCAGGTGGACTACGCCCTGCGCTACTGCCCGCGGGTGGTGGCGCTGCGGGAAGGGCGCATCGTCTATGACGGTGCCGGCGAGGGGCTGAGCGCCGAACTCCTGAAGGACATCTATGGCGATTCCTTCGACGAAGCCGGGATCGAACATGCCTCCGCGGCGACCGTGGAGGGCCTCTATGTTCCCGGCCGGCAGACGACCGTGCCGGCGGCGTGCTGAGGTACGAAACGGGTGCCGAAAGGGCCTTGCATGGGTGAATCCGGCCCATTTCGGCGGGGTGAATACCGCGGCCGGCATGGGTACCGGAACCCGGCGGTGAAAGTGTCCTGCCGGCGGAGGGATGATAGCGGGCCGATTGCAACACCATCCCGGCAGCCGGCCGGTTGAACGGCAGTTCCCGCGCCCGGGCGCGGTTTGGCTAACCGATGTGCAACGACAGGACCAAAAACGGAGAGAGGGAGAACCAGGGTATGAGACGAATGATGAACAAGTGGATGGCGACGCTGTTGCTGGTCGTAATGATGCTGGCGGCGACCGTCGTCGGCGCGACCGCGGCGGACGAGACGGAAGTGAAGGAGATCAATTTCGGCATCATCTCCACCGATTCCACCGAAGCCTTGAAAAAGGGCTTCGCCCCGTTCCTTGCGGACATGGAGAAGGCGCTGGGGATTCCGGTGAAGCCGTTTTTTGCCGGGGACTACGCCGGCGTCATCGAGGCCATGCGCTTCAATAAGGTGCATGTTGCCTGGTTCGGTAACAAGTCGGCCATCGAGGCGGTGGACCGCTCCAACGGTGAAGTCTTCGCCCAGCAGGTGGACGCCAACGGCGACCCGGGATACTGGTCGTTGATCATCACCCACAAGGACAGCGGCATCGAGTCCATCGACGACATCATCAAGCGCGGTTCGGAGCTGGTGTTCGGCAACGGCGACGTCAACTCCACCTCCGGGTACCTCATTCCGAGCTACTACCTGTGGGCGAAGAACAACATCGACCCCAGGAAGCACTTCAAGGTGGCGCGCAACGCCAACCACGCCGCCAACGTCATGGCGGTGGCCATGAAGCAGGTCGATTTCGCCACCAACAACACCGAGAGCCTGGCCAAGTTCCAGAAAAAACATCCGGAAATGGCGGACAAGATCAGAGTGCTGTGGAAATCGCCGATGATTCCCAAGGATCCGCTGGTCTGGCGCAAGGATCTGCCGCGGGAGCTGAAGTCGGCAATCAAGGGCTTCATCCTCAGCTACGGCCGTTTCGGTGCCGATGTCGAGCGTCAGCGGCAGGTGCTGGCCGGAGCGGCCAGCGGCCTGGCGCCGTTCTGGGATTCCTCCAACCGGCAGTTGATTCCCATCCGCGAGATCAAGTTTGCCAAGGAAATTGCCAAAATCCAGAGCGACGAGCACCTGTCGGCGGCCGAACGGCAGGCGAAGATCGCCGTGATCGAGGCGAAGATTGCCGAAATCAGGGAGTTTGCCGGCTACCTGGACACGTATTGAAATCCGCGGCCGCCGGTCGGTTTTGCCGATGTTTCTCCGCTGCGGCATAGCGCTGTTGACGAATTCCGGACCGTGAGGCGATACCGTTCGCGAGGATTTGTCGTGGTAACCAATCGGGGCCGATTCCGACCCCGACACCGATAAACACCGGGTGCGACCCCGACGCCGACAAAAGCAGGAACAGGCTGAACGCCGGGCATGGTCCGACGGCAGCGGAAATCGGCGTCGGGGCCGCCGGCGGAATCGGTGGCGAACGGCTGCGGGAGGGGATCCGGACTATGGGAGACAGCCATGAAACATGAAACGCTGATCGCGTTGCCACGGCGCAGCCCGGTGCAGACGCTTACGGCCATCGGCGGCTGGGCGGTGCTTCTCGCCATTCTCACCTGGGCCTGGCGGGGAGCCGAGATGCGGCCGCTGGAGCTCTTCCTCAACCGGAAGAACATGGTGGTGTTCGCCGCGGGTTTTTTTCCGCCCGACCTGCACGAGTGGCGTGACTATCTCCGCGAGATGGCGGTGACGGTGCAGATCGCTGTCTGGGGTACCTTCCTGGCGGTGCTGTTTTCCGTGCCCTGTGGCCTGCTGTCGGCGAGCAACATCGCCCCGGTGTGGATCCGCCAGCCCATGCGGCGGTTGATGGACTCCTTCCGGGCGGTGAACGAGATGGTTTTCGCGCTGCTGTTCGTTGCCGCCGTCGGCCTTGGACCCTTTGCCGGGGTCCTGGCGCTGTTCGTCCACACCCTCGGTACCCTGGCGAAACTCTTTTCCGAGACCGTCGAGGCCATCGATCCGCGGCCGGTGGAGGGCATCCGCGCCACCGGTGCCAATGTTCTCGAGGAGATCGCCTTCGGCGTCATCCCCCAGGTGACGCCCCACTGGATTTCCTATTCCCTCTACCGCTTCGAGGCCAACGTCCGTTCGGCCACGGTGGTGGGCATGGTCGGCGCCGGCGGCATCGGCCTGATGTTGTGGGACGCCATTCGCAACTTCTCCTATCCCGGTACCGCGGCGATGCTGTTGATCATCATTGCCACCGTGTCGTTCATCGACCTGACGTCGTCGCGGATCCGCAGGCTGTTCATCTAGGCGGGGCGGGGGGTCACCCCGGCAGTTCTCCTCCGGCCGTCATCAGGTTTTCCTCCATGTGGTGCAGCTCGTCGATGCCGGAGATGACCACCTGTTCATCCCATGCCAGTTCCGCGGCTGGGAGCTGGTCAATATACTCCATCTGGCTGAGAACGTATTTCATGCAGTTGAGCCGCGCCGCCTTCTTGTTGTCCGAGCGGATGATGGTCCACGGTGCCAGGGTGCGATTTGACTCGTTGAGCATCTGGAACTTGCGGATGGTGTACTGGTCCCAGTATTCCTGCGCCAGGTTGTCGACCGGGGAGAGCTTGTACTGTTTGAGTACGTCGGTCTGGCGGGCCTCGAAGCGTTCCTTCTGCACCTCGCGGGAGACCGAGAAGTAGAACTTGAACAGGCGGATGCCGTCCTTTATCAGCATCTCCTCGAACAGCGGTACGTCCTTGAGGAAGCGTTTGTTCTGCTCGTCGGTGCAGAAGCCCATCACCGGCTCCACCATCGCCCGATTGTACCAGCTGCGGTCGAAGAAGACCATCTCGCCGGC
Organism: Candidatus Anaeroferrophillacea bacterium; assembly: GCA_016933675.1. Classification (GTDB taxonomy): domain Bacteria; phylum Desulfobacterota; class Anaeroferrophillalia; order Anaeroferrophillales; family Anaeroferrophillaceae; genus JAFGAM01. Next base: position 34,011 of record JAFGAM010000076.1, on the reverse strand, counting down.
GGCGGGCAGGTGGACGACGTAGCGCTGGAAATACCACTGCGTCACCTCGGTGTCGTTGGGCTTGCCCAGCGCCACCACCCGGGCGCTGCGGGGGTTGAGGTGGGCGGTGAAGCGTTTGATGGTCCCGCCCTTGCCGGCGGCGTCACGGCCCTCGAACAGCAGCAGCATGCGGCCGCCGGTCTTTTTCACGTGCAGTTGGAGCTTCATCAGCTCGCGCTGGAGCTTCTTCAGCTCCAGCTCGTATTCAAGCTGCTTGTTATCGACCCAGACGGCGGTGCGTTTCCTGTTCTTGCCGGCATCCACGAACTTGCTGGCGGTGCCCTCCTGCAGCTTGACGTCGGTTCCGTCCTGCAATCCGTTGCTCTTTTTCGTGGTCATGGCAGTCCTTGTTGATGGCAGCGTCTGGAATCCAATGCATGCTGGCTCGCGGGGCGCACCGGGTGCCGCGCCGTGACCCCGTCGTCAGGCGATGGCCGGGCTAACCGAGGGCGCCGTTCCGGTGGAGCGCCTCGATCTCAGCGGCAGAAAGTCCGATTTCCCGCAGCACCTCGGCGTTGTGTTCGCCGAGACCGGGCCCTACGGAGCGGATTTCCGCCCGGGTCCGGGAAAACCTGAAGGGGGAATTGATCTGTTGCTGCGTCGTGCCGTCCGGCTTGCGCACATCCGTGACCATGTTGCGTGCCCTGATGTGGGGATGCTGCGCCATCTCCGCAACGGTGAGTACCGGTTCGACGCAGGCATCGAGGTCCTTGAAAATCCCGATCCATTCCGCCTGGGTTTTCGCGGCGAAGGCCTGCCGGAATCGTTCCTTGGCCTGGCGCATGATCTCCTGGCCTTCCATTCCCCATCCCAGCTTGCCGATGAGGTCTTCCGTGCCCGTGGCGCGGCACAGGGCGGCAAAGAACGGGGGTTCGATGCTGCCCACGCTCATGTAGCGGCCGTCACTGGTTTCGTAGCAGTCATAGAAGCTGCCGCCGCTGAGAAATTCGCTTTCGTATCCCGGATTGTCGCCGCCGACAAGCTGTTTCACATCGAGGAAGGTGCCCCAGCTGATGGCCCCGTCGGTCATCGAGACATCGAGGTATTGTCCCTCACCGGTGCGGTGGCGATGGATGACGGCGGCGAGAATGCCGACCACGGCATGGTAGGATCCCCCGCCCAGGTCGGCGATCTGGACCCCCTGAGGAACCGGACCGTGTGCTTCTCGTCCCGAGCAGGAAAGAATGCCGGAGATGGCCAGGAAGTTGATGTCGTGTCCGGCGCGGTCCCGGTACGGGCCGTTTTGGCCGTAGCCGGTGATGGAACAGTAGATGAGCGCGTCGTTTTCCCGGCGGAGCGTTTCATACCCCAGACCGAGTCGTTCCATGACCCCCGGGCGGAACTGTTCGATCACGATGTCGTAGGACCGGACGAGCCGTTTTGCCACCGTGACGGCTTCCGGGATCTTCAGGTCGAGGGTAAGGGAACGCTTGCCGCGGTTGAGGGCCATGTGCCCCCCGGAAACGCCGTCATCGTACGGCGGGCCTTCGCGCAGGTAGTCGGGCCGGTGCGGCGCTTCCACCTTGAGGACGTCGGCGCCGAGGTCCGCCAGCATCATGGTGGCGAAAGGGCCGGGCAGGAGGGTGGAAAAGTCGAGAATTCGGATGCCGTTCAGGGGTCCGGGCATGGTGATGGGCCTCCTCGGTGCGGGGTCAGCGGATGATCGTATCTCCTTATCACGCGATTGCCGATTCATCAAGGGTAACGGTCACAGGGAAGGAATCCCGGGCGTTTGTGCCGACCGGGGACCGGGGGACTAACCGGAGCCGGACCGGCGGCGGATCTGTGGTGACGTAAGGGTGACAAACTCGTAACATCTCGAAAAATGGGATGGCACGGTAGTACAGGCGACCGACCGGTCGCCCCTCCAGATTCGCGGCGCTGCATCCTTCGTCATTGCCTCGTACAGAGAGTACGCCGCAATGACGAAGGATGCAGCGCAACGCAGATGTAAGGGGCGGTTCGCGAACCGCCCCTTACGACGCCATCAAGGGTAATGCCGTGGTCAGGAAAACATCAGCGCGGCCGGCGAGGTTATGAGGCGGCCAGCGGTACGCGGCAGTGGAGGGTGAAGGGCTGCCCGGGACCGGGTTCGCGGCAGAGGCAGAGGGCGTCGATGCTGAGGGGGGCGGCGAGGATGCCGGTGAGCCGATCGGCCAGCAGGTCGTGGAGCCGGGCGCGCTCCTCATCGTCCTCCAGCCGCTCGGTGAGGGTGAGGTGAAAGCGGAACTCATCGAAGACGAAGGGGTAACCCCAGGTGTCGAGGAAGAGGGACTGGCGGCTGGAAAGCCGATGCGCCTGGTGGCGGCGAAGGCGGTCGGCCGCGGCCAGCGGGGCGCGGAAGCGGTCGAGTTGCCGCACACAGGCCGCGGCCAGCCGGTTCACCGCGGGTTTGGCGTCCGCTGCCGGTACCAGGGCGAGGAACCCGCCGAGTACCGTCAGGCGCAACGGCGAAACGGGAACGGGATCGAGACCGTCGGCCAGATCCACCAGGGCGTTGACGATCTCTTCGATGGTACCGCCGGCGGCGGGGTGAAACGGTGCCTTGAGGGTGGCGTGGAAACCATAGCGCCGCGGGGAGGCGGTCAGGGCGGCGAGCCGGCCGGGGGTGATGCCGGGCACGGTCGGCGGTTCGGGTGCGCGACCGGTATGGAGATCGCGGCCGAGCCAGGCGGCGGCGAAACGGGTCAGGGGGTGATCGGGCGGCGGGCAGAAATAGACCGCCAGGCGTTCGCGCGGATCGACGTCAGGCAACCGGCCGGCCTCCCTTCCACACCCGCATCACCACCGGCAGACCGTCCTGCTGCGGCCGGACCCGGATGAGGTCGGCGCGGCGGCCGGGATCGATGCGGCCACGGTCGGCAAGCCCCAGTTCCTGCGCCTGGCGGCCGGAGACCATGCTCACCGCCTCTGGCAGGGTGGCGAATCCGTGCCGGTTGATGATGAAGGCGGCATGCAGCAGGCTGACGGGAACGTAGTCCGACGACAGGCCGCCCAGCAGCCCGCGTTCGGCCAGCTCCAGGGCCGAAACGTTGCCGGAGTGGGAGCCGTTGCGGACCACGTTCGGGGCGCCCATGACCACGAACATGCCCTCGTCGTGGGCCAGGCGGGCGGCTTCGAGGGTGGTGGGAAACTCGGAGATGCGGATGCCGTCGGCGACCGATTCACGGACGTGTTCGACGGTGGTGTCGTCATGGGTGGCCAGCGGGATGCCGTGTTCACGGGCGGTGGTGATGATCGCCTCCCGGTGCGGCCGGGCGTGGCGCTGCTGCAGTTCCCGGCGCTGGTCGATAACCGCGGCGAACTGCTCGTCGGTCCATTTCTTGTCGCGATTGTACAGGCGGTACTTGTCCAGGTTGGTCCACTGCCGCTGCCCGGGGGTGTGGTCCATCACCGAGATCAGCCGCACCAGCGGATGGTCGACGTGGCGCCGGAACATCTCCAGCGATCCCGGGTCCGAGACCTCGCAGCGCAGGTGGATGAGGTGGTCGACGCGGCCGAGATCGTCGTCACGGATGTGTCTGAAGGCGGCCACCGATTGGTCGAGTACGTGGTTGCTCAGGTCGTCGTCATCGAACTCTCCGACCCTGAGGGCGTTGAACACGGTGGTGATGCCGGCACCGGAAAGCTGGATATCGTGGGCCAGGATGGCGGCGGTGGACGAGGGCCAGATTACCCCGGGCCGGGGGATGAGATGCTTTTCCAGGTTATCGGTGTGAACCTCGATGAGCCCCGGCAGGAGCAGGTCGCCGTCCATGTCGAGGCGGTTTTCCCCGGTGCGGCAGGGGCCGCAATCCACCGCCGCGATGCGGCCGTCGATGACCTGCACGCTGCCGCGGCAGAGGTGATTTTCGGTGACCACCCGGGCGTTGGCAAGGATGTATTCGGTGTGGCTCATGGGGTTTTCACATCACCTTTTCAACCGGTTGAAGGTGGATCAGGCGGTCAGCGACGAGATCGCGTACCTCCTGGTCGTGGAAGATGCCCACTATCGCGGCGCCGCGGTCCCTGGCTTCGCGGATCAGATCGATGACGGTGGCGCGGTTGCCGGCGTCGAGGGATGCGGTGGGCTCGTCCAGCAGCAGCACCGGGTAGGGGTGAATAAAGCCCCGGGCGAGGTTGACCCGTTGTTGTTCGCCGCCGGAGAAGGTTGCCGGCGGCAGTTCCCACAGGTTGGCGCCGATGTTCAGCCGCAGGAGCAGACCGGCGGCGCGCCGACGGGCATCCTCGGGATCGTGTTCCAGTGCCAGCAGCGGTTCCGCCACCAGATCGATGGTCTTGACCCGCGGAATGACGCGCAGGAATTGGCTCACGTAGCCGATGGTGCGGCGCCGGATGGCGAGCATCAGGCGATAGTCGGCGGCGGCGATATCGATCGGTTCGCCCTCGTGACGGACGATAATCTCCCCGGAAACCGGCTTGTAGTTGGCGTACAGCGCCCTGAGCAGGGTCGATTTGCCCGTGCCCGAGGGCCCGGTGAGGACGACGCATTCACCGGCGTCCACCGTCAGGTTCAGGTTTTCGAAAACCCGGATTACGGCGCCGTGCTGGGTGTGCAGCACAAACTGCTTGGTGAGATTCTTTACCTCGATGACCGGTGTGCCCACGTTATTCCCGCTCCTGAGCTTGCCATGCAATCATGCCAGCCATTATCCTGCCGCCTTCCGCCCCCCGGCTTGGCTGCCTTGGGCGAACACCGGGGATCGCCCGCCCCACGCCTGATTCCCGCACCTCCACCAGGCCTGGAAGACACTGTTGGTCACGTTGTCGGACTGGCCGGCGCGGCCCCGCGTCCGCCGACGCCGGGAGGATCGCCGCGACCCGGAACGGGTGCCGGGTCTGATTCCCGCACGCCCCTCCCATGTCCGGCTCCCGACTTCAGCCCCATCACACCTGGATGACCGACGATACCAGCAACTGGGTATACGGATGGTGCGGGTCGTCCAGTACCTGGTCCGTCAGCCCCTGCTCGACGATTTCTCCCCGCCGCATGACGATGAGCCGGTGGGCCAGCAGCCGGGCGACGCCGAGGTCGTGGGTCACCAGCAGCACGGCGATGTCCAGTTCCGCCGCCAGTCGGCGGATGAGATCCAGCAGCCGTGCCTGCACCGAGACGTCGAGGCCGCCGGTGGGCTCGTCCATGTAGACCAGCCGCGGCCGGGTGGCCAGTACCCGGGCGATCTGCAGACGCTGCTGCATGCCGCCGGAAAAGGTGAGGGGCAGGTCGTCGATGCGTTGGGTGTCGATCTCGACCTGTTCGAGCCAGTGGTACGCCTGCGCGCGGATGCTGCCGTAGCGGCGTTCACCCAGCGCCATCAGCGGCTCGCCGATATTGGCCCCGGCGGTGACGTACAGTCGCAGGCCGTCGCGCGGGTTCTGGTGGACGATACCCCATTCGCGGCGCATCAGCCGTCGCCTGGCGGCCTCCGGCAGGGCGTGGATGTCCACCGGTTCCGCCTTTTCGGGGCGGAACCGCACCGTGCCCGCCGATGGCTCCTGGCGGGCCGCAAGACAGTGGAGCAGGGTGGACTTGCCGGAGCCTGATTCGCCGACGATGGCCACTACCTCGCCGGGCCAGACATCGAGCGAGATGTTGCGGCAGGCGATGATGCCGTCGTAGGTGCGGGTGATCCCCTCGGCACCGAGAATCGGCCCCGGCGCCGGGGTGGAGCGGGGATGGTCATGGGGGGTCGGGGGTGCCGGATTCATTGGCCGGCTCCCGCGTTTTCCGCATCTTGGGCGGCAACCCGCCGCCGGCAGTAGTCGGTGTCGGAGCAGGCGTAGATGCGGCTGCCGCGGTCGTCGGTGATGATCTCGTCCAGGTAGCTGTCGGTGGCGCCGCAGATGTCGCAGCCGCGCTCCCAGGGCTCGATGGCGAAGGGATGATCGTCGAAGTCGAGGCTCTTCACGTCGGTATAAGGCGGTACGGCATAGATCCGCTGTTCGCGGCCGGCGCCGAAGAGTTGCAGCGCCGGCGAGCGGTGCAGCTTGGGGTTGTCGAACTTGGGGATCGGTGACGGGCTCATGAGATAGCGGTGGTTCACCAGCACCGGGTAGTTGTAGGTGGTGGCGATATGGCCGTGGGCGACGATGTCCTCGTAGAGCCGCACGTGCATAATACCGTACTCGGCCAGGGCGTGCAGCCGCCGGGTTTCCGTTTCCCGGGCCTCGAGCCAGCGCAGGGGTTCGGGAATGGGTACCTGGTAGACGATGATCTGCCGGTTGGTGAGGGGCGTTTCAGGGATCCGGTGGCGGGTCTGGATGACCGTCGCTTCCGCCGTGGCTTCGGTGGTGCGGATGCCGGCGGTGCGGCGGAAGAAGGCGCGGATGGCGACCGCGTTGGTGGTGTCGTCGGCGCCCTGGTCGATCACCTTCAGGGTGTCGTCGCGGCCGATGACGGCGGCGGTCACCTGGATGCCGCCGGTGCCCCAGCCGTAAGGCAGGGGCATCTCGCGGCTGGCGAAGGGGATCTGGCAGCCGGGAACGGCCACCGCCTTGAGCAGGGTGCGGCGGATCATGCGCTTGGTCTGCTCGTCCAGGTAGGCGAAGTTGTAGGTCAGGACGGCGGTTTTTTCCGGTCGCGGAGCGGCGGCGGCGAGCAGTCTGGTGGTCATCGGTTGGTACCTTCGACCGCCGGAGCGGCCGCCTGACCGGGGGCTTTTCCGCAACATTCCGCGCAACATGCTGCGGAACATTTTCCGGCACAATCCCCGGAAAATTCATTGATGCCGGTTTCCGAACTGCCGCCGGCGGTTTTCACCCGCCGTTCGCGGGCCGCGATCGACCGGTCGTCGGCCGCGGGTGACGTGCTGACGGGATTGGTATGTGTGCCGGTATCCCGGGCGCGGTTTTCCTTCGCGGTGGCGTCGCGTTCGGCCCGCAGACGCCGGACGAGCAGCAGCTCCGACTGGAAGTCGACATAGTGGGGCAGTTTGAGGTGCTGGACGAAGCCCGAGGCTTCGACATTGTCGCTGTGGTAGAGGACGAACTCCTCGTCCCGGGCCGGCGAGTCGAGGGGCTCGCCCAGCTCGGCGGCGCGCAGGGCGCGGTCCACCAGGGCCATGGACATGGCCTTGCGCTCGTTGTAGCCGAAGGTGAGGCCGTAGCCGCGGGTGAACTGCGGCGGGATCTGGTCGCGGCCGTGAAACTGGTTGATCATCTCGCATTCGGTGACCTGGATGGCGCCGATGGCCACCGGGAAATCCAGCTCTTCCGGAGTGCAGAACAGCTCCACCTCGCCGACGCGGATTTCGCCGGCGAAGGGATGGGTGTTGCCGAAACCCCGCTGGGTGGCGTAGCCCAGGGCCAGCAGAAACCCCTCGTCGGCCCGCGCCAGGTTCTGCAGCCGCAGCTCCCGGCCGGCGGGGAATTCCAGCGGTTCGCGGGTGAGGTCGGGGGGCGGCGGGGAACTGTCGCGGGGGCCGTCGTGATGATTGTTTTCAAGGCGGTGCCCGCCGGCGGGCTCGATCAATCCTTCGTCGTCGAGGATGCCGAGTACCCGGGGAAAGGCATCGGGTTCCGGCAGATCCGCCGGTGTCGCGGCGGCGGGGATGTCGGCGGTGGTCCCGGCAGCGGCGCCGTTATCGAGCAGGCTGTCGTCCAGCAGCCGCTGGGTGTAGTCGAAGGTGGGGCCCAGCACCTGGCCGCCGGGGATATCCTTGAAGGTGGCCGAGATGCGGCGTTTGATCAGCATCTTGCCGGTTTCCAGCGGCGCCGTGGAACCCAGACGGGGCAGGGTGGTGCGGTAGGCGCGGAGCAGAAAGATTGCCTCCACCAGGTCGCCCGCCGCTTGCTTGATCGCCAGCGCCGCCAGCTCCGGATCGTAGAGGGAGCCCTCGGCCATCACCCGGTCGACCGCCAGGGGCAGCTGCCCCTGGATTTGATCGACGCCGATCTCGGGAACGGCAGGGTCGCCGCGCCGATCCCGGGCCAGTTGTTCGTGGGCCCGGGCGATGGCCTTTTCGCCGCCCTTGACCGCTACGTACATGGTGAAATCTCCCGCAGCACGGTGGAACGTGGCAGGCCGAGGACCTCGGTGCCGGAAAAGAGGAGGAAATCGAAGCCGGCGGGGAAGCGGTCGCGGTTGGCGGCGATTTCCTCCCAGAATGATTCTGGCAGTCCGGCGGCGCGGACGGTGTGGGTGGCGGCGATGCCCGGGCCGGCGACGATCCGGGGCGGGCCGCCACGCAGCTCCGGCACCTGGAGCATGACGGTGGTTGCGTGCCAGGGATCGAGGTCGCGGCCGGGATTGGCGGGAAGGGGGAAATCCTCCGCCCGCGGCGCGCTGATAATGGCGAATGCGGCTGAACCGGGATCTTCGCTCAGCGGGCAGCCGCAGTGGAAACGCAGGTAGGTGCCCAGGTGAGCGGCGGCTTCGTCGTTGTGGCTGCCGGCGGTGATCCATATCGGGGTGTCGTGGTCGAACAGGGTCAGGGCGGCGGCGACGAGGGCCGGCGACAGCCACGCTGCGGGTGGGATGATGCCGCCGGCGGGGACGTCGATGATGCTCCCCGGTCGCGACATCGCCTGGAGGACGGCGCGGAACACTGCCTGGCAGTCGTGTACCGGGTCGGCGAAACCCGGTTTTATGGCCTGGCTGAAGTTCATGGAAATCAGTCTCCCCGGACCATGGTGAAGAAGTCCACCCGGGTGGCGGCCGCCGCCGTCCGGGCCTCCTGTTCACGCGCCGCCAGCCGCCGCCGGCAATCATCGAAGAAACCGTCACGCAGGCGGTTGTGGTGCAGCGGATGCTGCATCAGGGCGTCGATCACCGCCGCTAGCTCCGCCTTCCGGGGGGCGCGACCGAGGACGCAGGCGAAGCCGCGGGTGCCGCTCCCCTCGATGGCGACGACACAGCGGGTCACCGGCACCTCGCCGAGGTTGAACGGCGCGCCGTCGCCGCCGGTGCGTCCCTGTGCCATGAGCAGTCCGGTTTCCGGCGGCTTGAGAAAGGTGTATCTGACCTCGACGGGGATATCGTCGATCACCCCCTCGAGGTCGGCGACCCCGGCGCGGGCCAGAAGCTTTATCCATTCGGGGCGGGTCAGTTCCATGGGTGCGGTTCCGCTCCAGGGTGGTTTTGCCGGGTAGCGACCTTTTGATGCAGCCGATTGCCGGCGTCCTGCATGACCAACAGGTCACGTTTTGTAGGCCGATGATGTTATTGTTTCGTTAGCAAGCAGTTACATAAACTGAAAATTACGGGGTTTGATGTTTTCCTGCAATCCGCGGCGGGGTGATATATAAGCCGGTGTAATAATTCTAACGAACGGTCGGTTTGTTTATGCGGTCGATTTGTTAATCTGCCCCGACACCGCTCGGGAATCGGGCGGCGGCAGCGCTGCAATACCGCCGCGGCCCTGTTCGCGCCGCCGCCCTGGTGCGCAGGGGGGACCGCCGACATCCTCCCCTGTTTGTTCTCCAGTCGGCAACGCGATCAGCGCTACGATTTCACCCGGCCGATCTTCATGGTGCCGGTGTCGATCTTCGTTGCTGCTGATGCCGCGGGGATTACGGGCATGGCGGATCTTGCCGGCCGGCTGGTGGCGGCGCAGGACGGTGACCAGGTGGTCGAGTACCTGGAGCATGAAGGATGCCGGTGCCGGCTCGTGCCGGTGGCCAATTATGGCGAGGCGGTGGAGGCCATCGTCGCCGGCGGGGTGGATGCCGTCGTCGGCAACGAGTATTCCATCTGGTACCACGCCCTGTCCCGTGACCTGGTTGAAAGCATCCGCCGGGTCGGGAAACCCCTGTATTCCGGCCGCTGCTGCATGGCCGTCCGCGAGGGGGATAGCATGATAGTCGCCGCCCTCGATGCGGCCCTCGACCGGGCCCGGGACAACGGGCTGCTCGATCACGTTGCCTGGAAATGGCTCGGGACCATTGCCGACCACCGGACGGAACAGTACCGGCTGCGAACCTACATCATTCCCCTGGCCGGCATTCTGGGGTTCATCGTTCTCCTGCTGGCGGGTATCTGGTGGTGGAATGTGGTGCTGCGGCGGCGGGTGGCGGCCCACACCCGGGAACTGGAGGAGGTAAACACCGAACTGGAGGCCGGTCGGGCGCGGCTGCAGGGGATCCTCGAGGCCAACCCGGACCCGATGGTGATCTATGATTTCAGGGGGTGGCCGGTCTATCTGAACCCGGCATTCACCCGAGCCTTCGGCTGGTGCCTGGATGATGTCGCCGGTGCTCCCATCCCCTTTATTCCCGATGATCAGAAGACGCTGACGCACAACAAGGTGCGCGAACTGTTCAAAAATCGCAACACCGTGATCAGTTTTCCCACCCGGCGGCTAACCCGTTCCGGGAAGATCCTCGATGTGGTGATCAGTGCCGAACTGGTGTGCCCGGACAATAATGCCGACAGTGAAGATACCGTCATGGTGGTCAATTTCACCGATATCACCGAAATGGAGAATCTTCGTTCGCGCCTGCGGCAGGCGGAGAAGATGGAGGCCATCGGCACCCTCGCCGGGGGCATCGCCCACGATTTCAATAATATTCTGGCGGCGATCATGGGGTTTGCCGAACTGGGACGGGAAAAAATACTGCTGGGTGAGGTTCCCGTCAGCGAGTGTGAACGGGTCGTGCAGGCGGCGGAACGGGCGCGGAATCTGGTGCGGCAGCTGCTGGTATTCAGCCGGCAGGCGGAACCGGAGATGACCGTAGTCGATCTGCGCGAACTGGTCGAACAGACCACCGAGATGGTAAGGCGGGTGATTCCGAAAATGGTTTCCGTCGCACCACACATCGAAGCCGCACCGCCGCCGGTTGTCGGCGATCGGCACCAGCTTTCCCTCGCGCTGCTCAATCTGTGTTCCAATGCCGCCGACGCCATGCCCGACGGCGGCACCATCCGTATCGAGGCGGGACCCGTGACGTTGGCCAACGAGCTGGTCTGCAACGCCTGCGGTATACGCATTGCCGGCGGGTCGTATGTCTTTCTGCGGGTGACCGATCACGGCTTCGGCATGGACCGGAAAACCGTGGAACGGATGTTCGATCCCTTCTTCACCACCAAGGAGGTGGGGAAGGGTACCGGCCTTGGCCTGGCGGCGGTGTTCGGCATCGTCGGCGAGCACCGCGCTCATATCGTGTGCGACAGCGAACCCGGGCGGGGTACGGAGATTACCATCTACCTGCCGACAGCCGGGCAGGTGCCGGCCGCCGGCGGCGGTGCCGGGGTGGAGGCGACGGTTACCGGGGTCATGCCGCGGGGGACGGAGACTATCCTGCTGGTGGACGATGAGGATGATGTCCGGGAGGTGGGGCGCATACTCCTCGAAGGGTTGGGCTATGAAGTACTGCTCACCGCCAGCGCCGAAGATGCGCTGGCGGTGTATGACCGGGAGCAGGATGGCATCGATCTGGTGATTCTCGATCTCAACATGCCCGGCATGGGCGGCGAGGCCTGCCTGCGGGAACTGCGGCGCCGTAGACATGCGCTGCGGGTGATTATCGCCAGCGGCTGGCTGCCCGACCGGGAGCGTCAGGATGCCGCCGCGCAGGGTATCGTTCAACTTGCCAAGCCCTACAGCCTGAGCCGGCTGGCGACCGCCATTCGCGAACTGCTGGATGACCGGTCGGTGCCCGCCGGGCGGTCGACGATCGATGAATAATTATGGTATCCCAGAACCTCCAACCGGCTGCTGTCTGATGCGCAGATGTCCTAATTCGTGCACCATGCCCTCAATGAGTCATATCGAGGCAATTCACTTACTCCCGTCCCCGTTTCCGAGCATGTTCATCTCCTGATTTGACAATCACTGGTGCGGAAATTAGATTTGCCGTTGTAGCCGCTTGCCGCGGTTCCCGGCAGGCATTTTTCGCGCTGCTACGAAGGCATCATCATTGCTGCTGGTGGAAAAAGGAGGATGGGCATGGGGAATCTGCTGCGGGTGCTGCGAGGCGGGGTGATGTTTCCGGCGGTAATGGCGATGCTGATGCTGCTGGCGGGAGCGGCCGGACTGCCCGGCATGGCGCCGCGGCCGGCGGCGGCGGCGACTTCCATCGACAATGAAATCATCTCCACGGATCTGATCATTGCGGACCATCTCCTGATCGACACCATAAAATTCGATTACCTCGTGCCCTACATGCCGCCGGTCTCGCTGCCGATTGAGTTCACTTCCCCCACGCCGCCGGGCCAGGTGAACCTGCCGGCACCGGCGCCGACGGTGGATCTCGACTACACCTTCACGCCGTGGACGGCGCTCCCCGTTACCTCCGTCAGCGGTACTCCGGATCTTTTCGACCGTTTCGAGTTCATCTTGCCCTTCGATCTGCTGATCATCGCCGACGAGGATTTTCTCGACGCACTCGAGCCCCTGCGGGAGCACAAGAACCATACCGATCTGGTGACCCGTGTCTACAGTTGGCAGGACCTGGTGGCGCGCTTCCGTGACCAGGGGCGGGACGATCCTGAACGCCTCAAGAAGGCCATCGCTTCCTTCCGCCAGGGGTGCGGTATCCGCTTTGTCATGCTGGTGGGTGATTGCGACCGCCTGCCGGTGCGCTACTGCCTGACCCATGATCCGACCCACTGGGGTGACGGCTACGTGCCCTCCGACCTCTATTACGCCGATCTCTTCACCGCCGACGGCACCACCTTCGACGACTGGGACGGCGATGGCGACGGCATCTTCGGTGAACTGCAGGCCGGCACCTGGACCCCCGGTTCCACCTTGAACGACATCAACCTCGACGGCATGGATCTTTATCCCGATGTCGCCCTCGGGCGGGTGCCGGCATCCACCGCGGCGGAGGTGGCCACCTACGTCGACAAGGTCATCGCCTACGAGTTCGCCGCCTACAAGGCGTCGTGGTTCGACCGCTCCCTGTTCGTGGTGCCGGGATACCTCGCCGAGGACGGCAAATACTACGAATATCCCGGCGGTTGGGGGGCCAAGGAGGACATCGGCACGATGCTGGCCGACATGGGCATGACCGCCACCCGGCTGTATGATTCCCGCATCGAGGGGCTGACCGCCGGGCTCGGCGACGACCAGCCGACGGCGGCCAATGTCCGGGCACAAATCGACGCCGGCGTCGGCTTCGTCAATTTTTCCGGCCACGGCAACACCACCGTCTGGGGGAATGCCATAACGACCGCCGATGTCGCCCTGCTCGACAACGCCGACCGTCTGCCGGTGGTGTTTGCCGCCGCCTGCAGCACCGCCCAGTTTTATTTCGGCGATAGCTTTCTCGATGTCGACGGGCACGTGTTTACCCGCAGTACCGGATGTCCGGTCTACAACGATGCCCATCGCTGCTGGCCGGTCAATCCGGCGGCCGCCCGTGTGCCCGAGCCCGCCGCGGTGCAGTCTTCGACCTACGACGTCGATTCCATGGCCGAGGAATTCCTCGTCAAGCGGGACACCGGCGGTATCGGCTACATCGGCTCCTACACCGGCGCCCAGGGGGGCAGTCAGATCCTCGACCGCTACTTCTTCGAGGGTTTCCGCAACAGCATGCAGCCGGCGACCCTCGGCTATCTGTGGAACTATGCCGTTCGGCGCTACATCGATAACGATTTTCACATCAACTTCAATGACGGGTCAAACTGGTACCCCCCGGCGCTGTTCCATCACATCCAGAAATACATGCTCTTCGGCGATCCGTCGCTCCGGGTGGGCGGCGTCTCCCGCATTCAGCGGGCCGACTTCGCCGGGGACTGGGAGATGGCCCACGACGGCTGGCAGGGAAACCTCGCGCTGGGTAAGGCGAGCGGCGACTACATCGAGGGCATGCCGAACATGGGCGGTACCTACACCGCTTTTGACGGCGCCGAACACGGCGTCCGTGGTTACGTGCGCTCGCCGACCTACCCCATCGTCGAGAGCTGGGGGCCGGACCACAAGATCAGCTTCTACATCGATTTCGCCGATACCGCCGTCACCAGTGACGATCAGCATTTTGAGGGCTACTACTTCACCCAGACCGGTGATGCCATGGCCGGCATCACCTGGTGGAACGATGTGCCCTTCGGGTTCTTTTGCCGCGATAACCGGCTTTTTTCCGGCTTCGGTCCCGATTTCACTCCCGGCACGGTGGCCACGGCTGATTTTTTCGGTACCTACCGCATGCATCACGACGGCTGGCGGGGCACCCTTGAGCTGTGGCAGCCCACCTTCATCATCGTCGGCGGCGACAATCTGGCGGGACGCTACACGTCCGCCGACAGCGGCCTGGTGCATAATGTCCGGGGGAAAGTGAAAACCGCCGGCAACGCCGCCTCGCTGCCGGCCGACTGGCCCGAGCACAAGATCGAACTACACATCGATTTCAACGGTACTGCCGACCAGGCCGACGACCAGAAGTTCGAGGGCTATCTCTTTACCCGGACGAAAGACGCCCTGGGCGGGGTGACCTGGTGGAATTCGACACCCTACGGTTTCTACGCCGAGAAGGAGAAGGCTCCGCTCCCCCGGGTGCTCGCCAACGGCAGCGGCGGGACGGTCAGCGCCGCGGAGGGTTCGCCGGTAGCGATCACCGTGCAGCTGGATCCGGGGGTACTGATGACCGATGCCTGTGACTGGTGGCTGGTGGCGGTAACGCCCTTCGGCATCTTCTCCTTCGTGCCGCCGGTGTGGCAGGAGGGCATTGCCGCGGTTTTGCAGGCGCCGCCGGTGCTTATCACCGATCCTTTCGAGGTACTGAATATCGGCCTTCCGAAGGGAACCTACACCTTCTATTTCGGTCTCGACAGCCAGCCTGACGGTACTCTGAACGGTGAAATCTGGTACGATCAGGTGACGGTGGAGGTGAATGGCGGTTGAGGCGGCTGAGCCGCGGCCGGGTTCCGGCGGCTGCTGCATGTTCCGCTAAGGAGATATGGATTGGGTGGTCGGGTTTCAGGTAACCGGAGAAATCTCCCTCGGCGGGATGCCGGTGGGAAGTCTCACCGCCGAGATTACCATGCTGTATCCTCCTATGCTGATGACCGAAATGTACGATACCCTCACGCTCAAAATGGTGAATACCATTGATGGGGTGGGCACTTTTGAGGTAAACGGCGTAGCCCTCAGTGCCGGTAGCAGCGCCTCGCCCGCCACCGGTGACATGCTGCCGGCCTGGTTCGGGAACATCGGTAACGGTACCGGCGGGCTGGCGAACATCTGCGGTCTGAGTTCGGGTACCGCCGTTGGTAACATCTATACCGGTACAGGTGCGGGGAAGGAAACCATCCGCATCAGGTTCGGTTTCTAGCATGGAGGGAGCAGGTTATGAAGCGGATAATTGTGATATGTTTGGTATTGGGATTCCTGTTGCTGCCGACGGCCGGTTTGCCGCCGGCGGCATCCGCATCCGACACGGTTGCGGCTATTGACTGGCAACTGTCTTCGGTGACGGATCTGCAAAACAACTCGTATGCGCTTTTACGTTCGGTGCTGTCGCTCGATGTGGATCTGGGTTTCACCTTCATCAATATGTACGGATCTTTCTGTTCACCGGACGGCATCGACTGTGCCGCCGCTTCAGGATCCGGCTACCTGTATCAGGCTGCCGGCGGGGTCGAGATACACATGGACGTGCGCAGCGGTTCGAAAATGTACCGCATCATCTTGAATGCTGCTACCCTCAGCGGCACCTGTGCCATCTACGATTATACCGGCAGCCTCGAGGCTGCGGGATCCATCGATTTCCTGTCGATGTACTGACCGGAAACCTTTGTCTGGTTCACGCTGGTACGGTCTGAAGGGTGTTCGGCGAGTCCGGCCGGATACCGCCCGGCGGGCCGTGGTTTGCGGTGTAATTTCGGCGGTTGGGCGTGAGCAGTGGGGACAGGATACCGGAGGCGGACATGAGGAAAGAAACCGCTGTCGGACGCTGGCGGCGTTTGCCGCTGCCGGGGGGAGTGCTGCTGTTCCTGCTGTTTTCGGTTGCCGCCGCCGTCGCCGAGGTGCCGCTGGAACCCGGTATCTCGATGTATACGACGCTCAACCCGGTGACCTTCCGCAACTATGCCATCGACCTGCCGAATTGCACATCGCGGTTTCAGGTGCGCATCAGTGAAGGCAGCGGTGACCTGGATCTGTTCATCCGTTACGGCCAGCCCTTTACCGCCACCAGTTACGATGAGATGATTCAACAGTCCGATGTCTATTCCGATACTCCGGGAACGGCGTATGAATTCATCGAGCTGAATGCCACGACAACCGTGCCGATCCGGGGGGGGCGCTGGTATGTGGCGCCAACCAACTGGAACGATGCCGCCACCGGGTTTCTGCTGGCCACCTATTACGAGGTCGGGATGCCCGTGCCTGCCGGCCAGGAGCTGTTTCTTACCTATGAACCGATCGATGATCCGGTACCGGGCATCGTTCCGTCCGCGGTACTGCCCATTGCGGTGGGAGACACCGCCTGGGGCGGCGGGACGCTGACCATCGAGATCGGTACCTGTCCCTGCGTGGCGCCGGTGGATCTCTATTTTGCCGTCCAGCTTCCTTCGCAGCCCGAGGAACTCTATCTGCTGCTGCCAGACGGCCTGTTGTATCCCTATTCGCTTGTCGGCCTCTTGCCGTGGAAGAGCGGCCTGACCGCGGCGGTGGACGAGATTCCCTTCGGCGATCTGTCCCGGGCGGCGCTGCCGCCCGGCACCTACTATCTCTATCTCGCCGCCGCGCCGGTGGGAACCTTCAATTATTTCTACCTCTGGAGCACTTTCTTCAGCGTCTCCGGACCGTCGGCGCCGGGCAACATCGACCCCTTCATCGACCTGATCGTCGATGATACGGTGATCGATTTCGGCCGCCTGGACGAATGGCGGCGTAACCTCGGCGTTGGTACCGCCATCGGCATTCCACCCGACCATCCCTGGCCGGTGCCGCCCTATACCGCCGGTATTCGCAATCTTTGTACGTATATCAACGGCGGCATCAGCTACCTGAAAACCATACCGCAACTGCCGGTGACCGATCCCAACCACATCAATCCGCAGCAGTATCCGGCGGGCATTACCTGTGTCTATGCCGTGGTTGCCGATGGCGATGTCGATGCCCTCAACGTCACCCATATGCTTCCCGAGCCGCTGTTCGGCCGCGGTAATTATTATACCGCGATCGACATCCCGGGCGGGGTGCCGGCAGGAACCCTTATCGACAACTATGCCACCATGAGCGCCTACAACGCGACCCTGACGGCCTGTGCCAATGCCGGCCAACTGGGCGTCCAGCCCCATGCCCGCAGCGTCAACAGCCCGTTCGGGCCGGGTGTGCTGCTGGCGCCGGTGGAGCCGCTGCGAACGCCGCCGCAGGAGTTTCCCTATGTCATTGCCTTCTCCCAGGTCGGTGCCGCCGGTACCACCGCGGTACTGCCCGGCCAGACCCTGCGTGAATCACCCAACCCCCTCGATCCTGTCGCTTTGCAGCCTTTCGGGACGGTGTTTCAGGTGACGATCGAGGAAGGGGCCTGGAGTGAGGGCAACGCCCGGGGCTACATCTGGATGGTGCCGGTTACCGATGATTTCTGGGATCCGCGTCATTCAGGCGGCAGCGGCGACCCGGCGCTTTGGGTAGGACAGGAGCGTGTTGGCACCCTGACGTACGTGGGCCAGACGCTGCCGGTCATCTGGGAGGCCCCGGACGATCCCGACGTGCCGACAAACAGTACCCACGACCAGCGGCACATCGATCCCGACACGGTGCCCCTGGGCGGGGTGGTGCAATTGGAGGGGCAGGTGCAGGATCCAGTCAACCCGATGGTCAACGCCTTTGCTCCGGTGTCCTACCCGGTGCCTTTGAACGGCGGGCCGTCGACCGACAAGATAACCATCGGCGGCGGTTCCGGGACATACTCCTGAGTGGTGGAATGGGACTGGTTCGATCTCGACGGCCAGGGGCGGATGCATTTCGATTCCATCTCCCACGACCTCGATGCCGCCATCGAGCTGGATTTCGCCGCCGGCACCATCACCGGCAGCTTCAGTGGTACCATGGTGACCGACTACGACCCGCTCTGGCACCAGGACTACCTGGAACCGTTCTCCTGCACCGGGAGCTACAGCGGTCGGGTGACCAGCGGCATGCTGGAGCAGTATGTCAACGATGAGGGAGAAACCCACTACCGTTTTGACGGCGACGTGGATATTCACCTGCACCTTGTCGGCGGCCGCACCCTGAAGCGCTACGACAGCGCTTTGCGGCAGTACGTCACCTACTACGCCGAGGGCACCGAGGATGTGGATGTCGTCGGCGACATCAGGGGGTCGACGGAATCGGGTTCCCTGCGCATTGTCTGGTTGCAGGTGATCAACGCTACCATGCCCCAGGGATTTTACCTTACCTGGACGAACCTGGAGTTTCCGGATTTCGGTCCCTGATCTGCCCGCCGGCGCCATGTGCGCATCCGCGCCGGCGAACTCACCTTTACGGAGTCCAGCACCGTTCAGGAGGCGGTCCGGGAATGTATTGCCACCGGTGCCATCACCCCGGCCCCTGGAAGCCATGCAGTAACCGGTCGGCAGGAACGGGCATCGATATCAAAGGGGTGCCCATCATATGGGCGCCCCCGGCGGCGGACGTCGTGAAAACGGAGCGCGAATGTTTCTGGAGGTGTGGAGATGAGGAAGATGCTGGTGGTGTTGCTGCTGACAATGGCGGGATTTGCCGTGAATGCCGGAACGGTGCGGGCCGGGTGCGGTACGGTGGCCAACGATATGTCCATGACCTTGCCCTGCGTCGAGTACGGCGGCATGTACTACAAGCTGACCCTGAAACCATGGGCCAACCCGACCGATCCTTCGTGGCTCTACTGGGAGTATGAATCCATCGTGCCGGCGGCGGCGGACACCATCTGTGCCCATGTCGATGCCGGGTTGAACATCACCATGCCGTGTCTGTACTACTACGGTATCAACACCTCGGCGGCGCTGGAGTACTATCCCGCTGCGGGCGGCCTGTACTGGAAGCTGAATGCGAACCTCGGCGTCAGCCCGGTGACCATCTCGGGGATTTCCGGTGATACCACGGCGTGTATCGACATGTCCTACTATGCCAGTCCTGAGTTTCAGCAGTCGTTGCAGCAGGCCATGGTTTGTATCCAGCAGTGCGGTGAGGATGTCCAGTGCCTCATGGGCTGCATGCCGGATATGGGGACGGGCAGCTCCTTTTCCCTGGCGTTTACCCTCTGCAACCCCACCGGGGCGCCGGTGGAGTATGTTCTGCCGGGCGGTTCATATTTCAATCCGGGGGCGGCGGACGTCCAGCCCATGCTGGTGATCGACGATCTGGTGTATACCCTTGAGCCCGGCTGCACCACCGTCTGCGTGCCCACCTACTGCATGGACGGCAGTGCCCACGCGCCTTCGGATAGCGACGTCTACGGCATCGCCGATATCGCGCAAATCCCGTGTTTGACGGAGATCCTCGATTTCGTCCGCACCGCCGGCGAACTCACCTTTACGGAGTCCAACACCGTTCAGGACGCGGTTTGGGAATGCATGGCCACCGGCGCCATCACCCCGGCCCAGCGGGCGGCGCTGGAGGCTCTGCGGTAAGCGGGCACGTATGTTAGGCAATCATGTTATGGTCAAAATCCTGTCCGGCCTGATTACCTATACGAAAACATGCGTGGTAGACATCGTTACCCCTCCGCCTTCAGCTCCTTCTTGAGGATCTTGCCGGTGGCGGTCATGGGCAGGGAATCGCGGATCTCGACGATGCGCGGGTACTTGTAGGAGGCCATCTGCTCCTTCGACCAGGCGACGATCTCGTCCGCGGTTGCCTGCCTGCCGGCTTTCAGCACCACCAGGGCTTTGACCTCCTCGCCGTAATGCTCGTTCGGCACACCGATGACCGCCGCCAGCGAGATGGCCGGGTGGGTCAGCAGGACCTCTTCGATTTCCCGCGGGTAGATGTTGAAGCCGCCGCGGATGATCATGTCCTTCACCCGGTCGACAATGTAGAAGTAGCCGTCCTCGTCCATGCGGCCGAGGTCGCCGGAGTGAAACCACGATGTCGTGCCGCGGAAGGCGGCGGCGGTTTCCTCGGGTTTGTTGTAATACCCCTTCATGACGTTGTTGCCGCGAATGGCGATTTCACCCACCTCGCCCGTCGGTACCTCCGTGCCCTCCTCGTTTACCACCTTGACGCTGATGCCCCAGATGGGAAAGCCGATGGAGCCCGGTTTGCGCGGCCGGTGCATCTGGTTGAAAGTGGCCACCGGGGAGGTCTCCGACAGCCCGTAGCCTTCGATGATGGGGATGTTGTATTTCTTTTCGATGCCGCTGATGATCTCCACCGGTAGCGAGGCGCCGCCGGAAACGCCGATGCGCAGCGTCTTGCCGATGAGGTCGAGATCGAACTCGCCGGCGCTGTTGTCGTGGTTCAGCAGCGCCCAGTACATCGTCGGCACGCCGGCGAACACGGTGGCCTGGTCGTGCTGGATGGCACCAAGCACCCCTTCGGGAGTGAAACGCGGGACCAGCACCAGGGTGTTGCCCATGATGAAGCCGGCGTTCATCTGTACCGTCTGGCCGAAGGAGTGGAACAGCGGCAGGACGAGGACGTGGACGTCGTCATGGGTGAGGTGCAGCAGGTCGCGGCTGCCCATGGCGTTCATCAGCATGTTCATGTGGGTCAGTTCGGCGCCCTTGGGGAAACCGGTGGTGCCGGAGGTATAAAGGATCACCGCGGTATCTTCGGCGCCGGTGGGAACGGTCTCGAAGGCGGCCGACTGCGGCCCCATGAGCATGCCCATGGTCTCGGCGCCGGCCACCGGCGATGGCGCCGTCGGATCGGCGGTCATGATCCAGAAATGTTCGCAGGAATCGGTAAGCTGAAAGGCCTTGAACCCCTCTTCGGCCATGGGCAGTTCCGGGGTGCCCTGGAAGCAGAAGAAGGCCTTGGCGTCGCTGTCTCTCAGGTGATAGGCGATCTCGCGGCTTTTCAGCAGTACGTTGAGGGGGACGACGGTGGCGCCGATGCGGAGGATGGCATAGTAGACCATCGGGAAGTAGGGCAGGTTGGGGCAGCTTATGGCAACCTTGTCGCCTTGGCCGATGCCGGCCGCGGTCAGCCCGTTGGCGATCTTGTTGACGTAGGCGTTCAACTGGGCGAAGGTGAAGCTCTGCTTGCCGAAAACGAGCGCTGTTTTTGCGGGATATTCCTGGACGCTGTAATCGATGACGGTGGCCAGGTTCAGCATGGTCGTCTCCTTTCCGTTACCGGGGAAAACAATAACATCCAGCCCGGCCCGGTGTGCGTATTGCCGCCGCGGGGAAGCTGTCTGCAATATGTCAAAACGATGTTTTGACTATTACGACAGCCGGAAAGGAATGTCAAGATATAGTGTGGGGAAATTACGGCACGTGCTTCATCCTCACTGCCCATGTATCGCGACCCAACTGCCTCCGGCCTGGTCGTGAAACCCGCTGTCCTGGAGCATCGGCCAGAGCTGTACTCCCAGGGTGTGGGTTTCCTGGTTGTAGAGGTGGACCCAGCCGCCGCCGCCGGTGCCCAGGCCGAGGGCGATTTCGGCCTCAGGGTCGCTGTCCAGATTGCCGACGGCGGGGTGGGTGGCGCCGCGGTAGCCCGGCAGTTCATCCTGCCAGGGGGCTTCGAGCCAGGCGCAATGCACTGGTTCGGCGCTTTCTTCCGGGCGGTATTGCTGAATCTCGGCGAAGCCGGCGCCGCCGTCGCCGAGGCCGAGGACGATCTCGTCACTGCCGTCGTTGTTCAGATCGCCGGCGGCGGGAAATACCTCACCGCTGACGACGGCATAATCCTGCCAGCCGAGCTGCCCCCAGGAATGGTAGCCGTCGCCGTGCAGAACCGCGTAGGCGCCGCCGGGCAGGTCGGGGCTGCCGGTAACGGGGCCGAGACCGGCGACGATCTCATCCACGCCGTCGCCGTCCAGATCCGCCCCCGTGGGCCGCACCGAACCGTTGCCGGCGGCGTATTCCGGCCAGTCCAGGGCGAGCCAGGAGCGGTGTACGGCGGCGCCGTTTTCGAGGGCGAAGACCTCGAGACCGCCGTAACCGCCGGGACCGAAGCCGATGATGATCTCGTCGATGCCGTCGCCGTCGAGATCGGCGGTGCTCGGCCAGGTTTCACCGTCGGCGGCGTTGTAGTCCGGCCAGCCCACCTGGCCCCAGGTGATCAGCGTGCCGTCGTCGTCCAGTACCTGGAAATAGCCGTTGGGTACTGCGGCCTTGCCGGCGGCGGGGCCGAAGCCGATGACAATCTCGTTTTTGCCGTCGCCGTCCAGATCGCCGGTGGCCACCCGCGATTCACCGTTGGCGGCGTTGTAATCCGCCCAGTCGAGCTGCCGGGCGCTGCCGCGGCCGGGCTCCGGCACGCTGCCCGGGCTGCCGGGCATGACGGTCAGCCAGCCGCCGTCCGCGGGCCAGGGCTCGGTACCGGCGACGAGATTGCCGGGAACGGCCGGCGCCGCGGCGCCGGATTCAACCGCCGCGATTCCGGCGACGGCGGAGATGGTGGATGGATCATCGCCGCCGGTGCCGCTGCCGGCGCCGCTGTCACTGGTGAACACGTTGGCGCCGGTGGTGCTTGTCCCGGTTGTCTGTGCCGCCTGGCCCGGCGGTACGGGTTTGCCGGTGGTGCCGGTGTCGGAGGTGCCGTTGTCCGGCGTGTCGGTCGTTTCCACCGCCGCCTTCACGACCTCGTTGGAATAGTTGCTGCGATTGTCGTAACGGTCATAGGCGGCGACGGTGAAATACCAGGTCAGACAGCCGCTCAGTCCGGGAACGGTGTAGTCCGTCCGGTTGCCGACGTCCAAGGGGGTGTAGTAGGTGCCGCTTGCGGGGCCGTAGTAGAGCAGGTAGCCAACGACGCCGGGGCTTTCACTCGGGTCCCAGGCGAGGGAAACGGACGCGCAGGTGACCTCCCGGCCGGCCGCCAGCCCGGCTTCGGCCGAGCGTTCGCCGGCGGCGCCGGCGGCGTCGTAGGACGAGACGGCGAAATACCAGTTCTGACCGCCTTGCAGGGTGGTCAATGCGTGACTGAGTACCGCGCCGACATCCAGCGGCTCGCCGTAGACGCCGCTGCTCGGTCCGTAGAGCAGACGATAGCCGGCGGCGCCGGTTACCGCCTTCCAGCTTACGGTTACCGCGCCGCCTTCGGCCCGCTGGACCCTCGGTGCCGGTATCCGGCCGAGGGCCGGTAGCGCCGCCAGCAGCAGGCACATAGCGACAAGGAAGGCGGCCAGTCGCCGCGCCGCGGCGGCGGGACGATGATTCGTGTTTCCGATCGACGGCCGATGGCGTGAAATGGTAACCATGACGGTGCCCCTCCCCGGGATTTTTCGTGCCCTGATTCAGAAACTGTCCGGTGTCGTCCTTAGCTGTTGTCGCTGCCGGCGGCGGTTATGTCTGCCCGATGATTACCTCAGCGGCGGCCGCCTGCTTGGTCCGGTTGATGATCAGTGCCCGCCGCCGTTCTGCCCGCCGCCGCCCCGCGGCGTCTCCGGTCCCAGCAGGCTGGCCAGGACGTCGAGGTTCGGCAGCGAGCCGAGGATGGGCAGATCGAGGTAACGGGCTGCTTGGCGGCCGGATTTGAAGGCCGGATCGGTGAACTCGCGGTAGCCTGCCAGCACCAGGGCGCCGGCCAGTGGAAGCAGCAGGAAGGCGGCGGCCGCCGACAGGCGCTCGGCCCGCCACCAGGCGCGGCGGCGGTCGATTTTCGGGGTGCCGATAACGATTTCAGGGGTGGTGCCGTCGTCGGCGCGGACCCCGGCCGCGACGATACCCGGTGTTTTCTGCCGCCGCTGCCGGCCGCTGCGGATCCGTTCCGCCAGCCGTTCGGCGCTGAAGGTCGTGACCAGTTTGCCCAGCGCGAGGTCCGGACCGTTGTAGGCGATGGTCACCCGACCGCCGCCGGCGCCATCGTATTCCAGCCGCAGGGAGTTGATCAGCGCCAGCCACTGGTCCCGCTGTTCGAGATCGTAGCGTCCGGCTTCCGGGTTGCTGACCGTGAGCCGCCGCCAGGCGGAAGGGGTCAGTTCCTCGGCGAAAAACTGGCCGCCCTCGGCGGCGTGGGCCGCCACAGTGGTGATTGCCACCGGGCTGGAACGCACCGCCAGGGGCGTGTCGCCGGCCACCGGGAGGGTCAGGCTGACGCCGAAGCGGTCGTAGCGGGTGCCGGCCATCAGCAGGAAGACCGCCAGGGGGATGAAGGCCGCCACCACCAGCGCCGGCCGGCGGCGCAGGCCGTACAGGTACCATTTGAGATAGAAACTCATGTCCGCGTGCCTCCCGCTTTCGCGTTGCTGCCGGGTACCTTCGCCAGGGGGTTGCGGCTTTCATTGACGACGACGCCCAGCAGCCGGCCGCCGCCGGCCTCGATCTGTTTCTGTGCCTGGCGTACCGCCGGCCGCGGCGTTTCGTTGATCATCACCGTGAGCACGGTACCGTCGACATTGGATGACAGGTTGACCGGGTCGAGCATGCGGCGGTTGACGTGGGTAATGGCGCCGGCGTCGAAGATGGTGAAAGCGAAGGCCTCGCGGACTTCGCGTACCAGTTGCTCCAGGATGCCGGTGGGATCGACGTTGCCGCCGCGGGGTGCCGGCAGCAGGAAAAGCTGGCATTTGCACGCGGCCACCGGCAGGGTGTGGCGATCGATGTCGCCCTTCTGCTGCCAGGTGGTGACGTCGAAATCGGCCTCGGGGCAGTCGAGCAGGTGGGGCAGTGCCGGGGCGAACCAGTTGGCGTCCACCAGCAGTACCGGGCGGCCGAGCTGCCGTGCCGCGACCAGGGCCAGGGCGGCGGCGGTCAGGCTTTTGCCCTCGCCGGGGACGGCGCTGGTGACGCTGACGGTCGCCGCCGGGGTATCCGCGGGCAGGGCAGCTTCGACGGCGTGAAACATGCGCCGGGTTTCGGCCATTTGCCCGGCGGCCCAAACGGCGGCGGAAATGGTCATGGGCGGTCTCCTCGCTTTATGGCGGCATGGCACGGCGTATCGGGACACACGAGCATGGAGTATAACATTTATCGGCAGGAATACAACAATCTTTAGGGCGGCGGGCGGCATGGAACGAAAAAGGGCGCCGCGGGAAAATGCCGCGGCGGCCGGGACAGGCTGGCGTCCCCAAGGGGATTTGAACCCCTGTCGCCGGCGTGAAAGGCCGGTGTCCTGGGCCAGGCTAGACGATGGGGACGGACGCTGAAAAAGTGGGCTTTCACCTATCGCAGCCGACTGAAAAAGTCAAGCATAAAAACGTGAAGTTGCTTGCTTTGGCCGGCGTATGCGGGTATGATGGAAGTCGTTCGGAGGGAGTGAAGAATGACCTGGCGGGCGGTGCGGTTCATTAGTTCCGCCGGGTTCGGCCGCCGTCCGCGTTTCGCGCCTTCGCGGCGAACTGGTCTGGTTCATTGTTCCGCCGGGTGCCGCCGGGCTCGGGGGCGAGTGCCGCGCCAAACAGGGTACGGGAGACGTTCAGATGCATGTTCTGGTTACCGGCGTCGCCGGGTTCATCGGTTTCCACTACTGCCGCCGGCTGCTGGCCGCCGGCATCCGGGTTACCGGTCTCGACAACGTCAACCCTTACTATGACGTCACCCTCAAGCGCCGCCGGCTGGCGGTTTTGGCGGATCTGCCCGGTTTCAGCTTCGTCGAGGCCGATCTTGCCGACCGCGAGGGTATGGCCGCGCTCTTCGCCCGTGAGTGCTTCACCCACGTGGTCAATCTCGCCGCCCAGGCCGGGGTGCGTTACAGCATCGAGAACCCCCACGCCTATATCGACAGCAATCTCGTCGGCTTCATGAACATCCTCGAGGGGTGCCGGCATAACGGCGTCCGCCATCTGCTTTATGCCTCATCCAGCTCGGTCTACGGCCTCAACACCCTGATGCCGTTTTCGGTGCATCACAACGTCGACCACCCGGTGAGCCTGTATGCCGCCTCGAAGAAGGCCAACGAGCTCATGGCCCATACCTACAGCCATCTGTACCGCCTGCCCACCACCGGGCTGCGCTTCTTCACCGTCTACGGCCCCTGGGGGCGGCCGGACATGGCGTTGTTCCTCTTCACCCGGGCGATCCTCGCCGGCGAGCCGATTCAGGTGTTCAACCACGGCAACATGGAGCGCGATTTCACCTACATCGATGATATCGTCGAGGGAGTGTACCGGCTGCTGGACCACCTGCCGGCGCCCAACCCCGACTGGTCCGGCGACCGCCCCGATCCCGGCAGCAGCCCGGCGCCGTACCGCCTCTACAATATCGGCAACCACAGCCCGGTGCGGCTGATGGATTTCATCACCACCCTGGAGGAGGCCCTCGGGCGGACGGCGGTAAAGGAGTTTCTGCCCCTGCAGCCCGGCGACGTACCCGCCACCTGCGCCGATGTCGCCGACCTGCAGACGGCGGTGGACTTCCGTCCCGACACCCCGCTGGCGGTCGGTATCGGCCGTTTCGTCGACTGGTACCGGGAGTATTATCGTTAGGAACGCTTCCTGAATTATGCCGCCTGTCTCCTGACATGATTTTAGGAAATGCAACTGCCCACGGCAAAAGAACCTGTCCGGGAAGTGCCGGATACCCGGCCGGAAGATTCTTCGTGCGGGGAAATCATGTCGGAGCCTGCCTTTGATCGTATGGTGGCCAGAGGCATGGCGGATGTCCGTGCCGACCGGGTAATTGAAAATGCCGACCGGATAATTGAAAACGACGAGATGAAACGACGGATCAGACTGGGGTACGGCTGAGATGGACACGAGAGGCCGGGCAATTGGGAAAAAATGTTGAAGAACCTCAATGGAAGGTGTGCGATGACGACTGAAGACGCGCAGAACATGAATCCCGCCGGCGAGCCCGCCGTATCCGTCTGTCCCGCCGGTCGGGCCTATCCGCTGCCCGGTACCGATGACTACGCCGCCGAGAACGCCCGCCTGCGGGATCTGGTGGCCGAGCAGCGCCGTCTGGGGCGCGAGATTGTCGTCGTCATGGGGGTGGGTTTTGTCGGTGCGGTGATGGCCGGCGTGGTGGCCGACTCGGTGGATAGGGAAACCGGGGAGCCGAACAAGTTTGTCATCGGTATGCAGCGGCCTTCCACCCGGTCCTTCTGGAAGATCGCCTACCTCAACCGCGGCGTCGCGCCGGTGGAGGCCGAGGATCCCGAGGTGATGCCGCTCATCGCCCGCTGCGTCAACGATAAAAAGACGCTCACCGCCACCTTCGTCTATGAAGCCCTGGCGCTGGCCGACGTGGTGGTGGTGGACGTCCAGTGCGACTACCTCAAGGAGGAGCTGGGCAACGTCCGCTGCGGCCGCGCCGACATCGCCGCCCTGGAGGCCAGCCTCAAGGTCATCGGTGAACGCATCGCCCCGGAGTGTCTGGTGCTCATCGAGACCACCGTGCCGCCGGGCACCACCGAGTACGTCGCCTATCCGATCATGCGCAAGGCTTTCGACGCCCGCGGCATCGCCTCCGAGCCGCTGCTGTCCCACTCCTACGAGCGGGTGATGCCCGGCCGCGAGTACGTCGCCTCCATCCGCGATTTCTGGCGGGTGTGCAGCGGCATCAACGATACCGCCCGCACGCGGGTGACGAAATTCCTTTCCGAGGTTCTGAACGTCGACAAGTTCCCGCTCACGGTGCTCGACCGCCCGATCGAGAGCGAGACCTGCAAGATCGTCGAAAATTCCTTTCGTGCCGCGATGCTCGCCTTCCTTGACGAATGGAGCACCTTCTCCGAGCTCAACGGCGTCGATCTGGCCAAGGTGGTGCAGGCAATCAAGGTGCGGCCGACCCACTCCAACATGATTTTTCCCGGCCCCGGCATCGGCGGTTACTGCCTGCCCAAGGACGGTGGCCTCGGCGTCTGGGCCTACCACACCCTCATGGGCTTCGACGAGGAAATCTTCAAGATCACCCCGCTGGCCATCGACGTCAACGACACCCGGGCGCTCCGTGCCGCCCGCCTGGTGCGCGACGCCCTGCGCAACATGGGTAAGATCGTCGCCGCCGCGAAGGTGGCGGTGCTGGGCGCCTCCTACCGCGAGGATGTCGGCGACACCCGCTACAGCGGTTCGGAGATTCTCGTCCGCAAGGTGGCCGAGATGGGCGGCGACGTGGCGGTGCATGACCCCTATGTCAAGCACTGGTGGGAGCTGGAGAAGCAGGAGAGCTACCCGGCGCCGGGGCTGTCCATGGGACGCTTCTTCCGCAACCAGGAGCAGCTTGCCGGCCTGCGGGTGGAGCAGGATCTCGCCGGGGTGCTGAAGGGTGCCGACGCGGTGGTGCTGGCGGTGCGCCACGAGGCCTACCGTGACCTTGATCCCGACCGGATGGTGGAAATGATCGGCCGTCCGGCGGCCATCATCGACTGCTTCCTGCTCCTGGACGACGCGAAGATCCGCCGCTATTTCGAACTCGGCTGCGAGGTCAAGGGGCTCGGCCGCGGCCATGTCAACCGCATCAAGAAGGAGGTGCGGGGGCGCTGAGGGCGAAGGCCACCGCCATCGTCACCAGCAATACCCCGGCGGCATCAGGAAGGAGGTGCGGGGGCCCTGAGAGGGGAGGGGCCGGCGCGGGCGAATACGCCGTCACCCGGGGGGATGCCATGCAAAACCACCTGTCGGACGGGATTGTTGAAACCGAAAAGCCCGGCATCGTGGATATCGTCAGGCAGGCATGCCGCCCCCGGGGCCAAGGACAAGCCGAGATTGCCCCTGATTTTTCGTCAGGTACAGTGTTCCCCGTTATTTCATGAATTAGGTAATTAAATCTCCTTTTTTCATCGATTTTCGCTATTCACGCCTTATCTATTTCACCCCACCTGAAAAATACCAGTGATAACAGGTCGTGTGCCGGCCGGAATTTTTTTTATCCGGCCGGCACATGACTTGCAACATACCTGCCCCCAAGCAGGCTTTGTAAAGTTTTCCAGAACCATATCGGCTTGATTCACACACCGTTTAAACACTTGCAAGCTAAAAGCCGATAATCCCGATTTCACAGCTTGGGTATATTCTTCGCATAGTTTATCCGCTTATGGTGAGGTACGTGGATTCCATGACAAGGATTGATTTTTCCCGCTCTGTAAAAACGGTATGTCGCCTGAACGGCGGCGTCGGGAATAGCGGCGCCGGCAGGGAAGGCGCACATAATCGCGGCGGACGGGATTGGCGACCGGTGGTGCCGGCGCTGCGTACGGTGGTGCTGCCGGGGATCATCCTGCTGGTCCTGCTGCTCGGCGCCGTGGCCTGTGGCGGCCAGGGCAAGGAAGCACTGCTGCACGAGGGGCTCAAGTACAGTCGCAGCGGCAACCATCGTGGCGCGGTGGTGTTGTTCAAAAACGCCCTGGAGAAGGATCCCAACTATGTCGACGCCCGCTACCACCTGGCCGACGCCTACCTTCATGTCGGCAAGTTCGATCAGGCGGAGAAGGAATTGCTCAAGCTGTCCCGCCAGCTTCCCGAAGACCGGCGCGTGGCGCTGAAGCTGGGCGAGCTGTACATCCATACCCGTCGGGTCGACGAGGCCATTGGCGCCATTTCGGCGGTGCTGGAGAAGGAGCCGGAGAACGCCGCGGCCCTCGATCTCCTCGGTGCCGGTTGGGCGATGAAGGGCGACGACCGGAAGGCGCGGGATTTCTTTCGCCGGGCGATTGAAAAGGATCCGGGCAACACCCGCTACCGGTTGCACCTGGCGCGGCTTTACCTGGGCTGCCGGGAAGATGCCCTGGCCCGTTCGCTGCTGGAAGATCTGCTGACCGACGATGCCGGCAACAGTGAGGCCGCTTACCTCCTGGCGGGCCTCGAGGCGCGCCGCGGCGAGCGCGACAAGGCGCTGAAAATCTACAACGATCTCGCCGCCGCCAAACCGGGGGAGTTCCGTGCCACGTATCTGGCCGGCATCATTCATCTGGAATCGCGGCGCCTGGATGCTGCCGCCAAGTCGGCCACCGATCTCCAGGCGCGATTCGGCAAACGGCCCGAGGGGCCGCGACTGCAGGGGCTGGTGGACTATTTCAGCCAGCGTTACGACGAGGCCGAGGTGCAGTTGCTGGAATCCCTCAGCCGGCAGCCGGAGCTGTCCGCCTTCTATTTTCTCGGTCTGACCTACTTCCAGCAGCAGAAATTCGAGCTCGCCCTGAGCCAGTTTCAGAAGGCCATTGACGTCTCGCCGTCGTTCGTCAAGGCGCGGGAGATGGTCGCCATGACCCTGCTGAAGCAGAAACGCCTCGACGATGCCGTCAACGAGGCCCGCAAGGCCCTCGAGCTGGGTGACGACAACGCCCTGGCGCATAATATCCTCGGCAGTGCCTACCTGGCCAAAGGCAACTTTGATGACGCGATGCAGGAGTTCGACCGGGCCATCGCCATCGATCCCGGCCTGGCCGATGCGCGGCTCAAGAAGGGGCTCTATCGTCTCTCCCAGGGCGACCCCGAAAAGGCCGAACAGGAGCTGCTGGGGGCGCTCAACGCGGCACCGGAGGCGATGAACACCCGCCTGCTGCTCTGCTCCCTCTATCTCCGGCAGCAGAACTACGAGGCCGCTTTGAAGGCGCTCGAGGACGGCCTTACCGGCGGGCCGGAGGATGCCCTGTTGTACAACTACATGGCCGCGGCCCATTTCGGCCGTCAAGAGAACGAGCCGGCACTGGCGGCGCTGGAGAAGGCCAAGGCCGCCAGCCCGGGCTATTTCACCCCTTATTTCAACCTCGCCGGCTGGTATGCCTCGCAGCGGAAATACGATCAGGCCATCGCCGAATACCAGGCGATTCTGCAACAGGATCCGGAACAGGTGAAGGCCCTGGTGCTGGTCGCGGCGCTGTACGAAATGACCGGTAAGGGCGTCACGGCGGGGGAATATTTCAAGCGTGCCGGGGCCACCATGACCCCGGCGGGTAGCCTGGCCTATGCCGAATATCTCGTCCGTATGCGACGGTTCGACGAGATTGCCCCGATCATCGACAACGCCCTGGCGACCCACGATTCCCATCCCGGCCTGCTGGAGTTCAAGGGCCGGCTGCTGGTGGGGCAGAAACGACTCGACGAAGCCGCGGTGGTCTTTACGAAACTGGAAGGTATTCGGCCCGGAGCCGGTTACCCGCTGCTGGTAGAGGCCTATCTGCGTTCGGGCAAGGCCGATTCGGCCCGCGAACTGGCGGCAAAGGTGATCGCGGAGAATCGGGAGCTGCCCTACGGCTACCTGTTGCTGGCGGCGGTGCATGAGGCCGGCCGCGACCTGGCGGCGGCGGAAAAGGTGCTGGACGGCGCCCCGGCGGCGGCGAAGCGGAAATCGCCGATGATTTACATGCGCCTTGCCGCCATCTGCGAGCGTACCGCCCGCGGTCCGCGCGCCCTGGAGCTGTACCGGCAGGTCGCGGAAGCCTTCCCCCGCTATGCGATGGCGGAGTTCGCCATCGGCAGCCATTACGAACGGCTCGGTAACCAGGCCGAGGCGGTGAAGTACTACGAATCCGCCCTGTTGGATGATCCGAATCACATCCCCGCCCTCAACAACCTGGCGTACCTCTATGCCGGTAATTACAGCAACCGGGAAAAGGCTTTGGACCTGGCCCTCAGGGCCTATCGCAGCCGGCCCAACGAGCCGGCGATTATCGACACCCTGGGCTATATCCTGTTGCAGAACGAGCGCCTGCCGGAGGCTCGCCGGCTGCTGGAGAAGGCCCACGGGATGCTGCCGAAGAATCCCAGCATCGCGGTTCACCTGGCCCTGACGCTGGAAAAACTGGGCGAAACGGAAAAAACCGTCGAACTGCTGCGGCAGGCGCTGGAGAACGAACAGTTTCCCGAGGCCGATGCCGCCCGGAAGCTGCTGCTTAGGCTCACAAATGCCAAACGGGGTTGATGGCAACTGCAAACGGCTAAAAGCGGCAGAGAAAGGTGTCCCGCTACACGGAAAGGGATGGCGGTACCATGATGATGGTGCCGGGACGAGGCCATCCGGGTTGCAGCGCCGCGGATGATATCCGGTTGCGGCGAATCCGACATGGGTAAAAAGGGGTTGCGACAATGAAAAAGCGCACGGTTATACTTGCGATTTTCGATGTGCTCCTGGCGGTAACGGCCTATTTTTATGCCACTCTGATGCGGTTCGGTCTGGATACCGCCGCGTGGTATCCCGCTTCGATTATGGTTGTCCATGCGGCAACCCTCGCCGCGGCCCTGGTGCTGGCGAGCTATTTCACCGAACTCTACAACGTCAACATCCGGCTGGGGCGTACCGGGCTCATCCTGCGGGTGTCGCTGTCGGTGGCGTTGACCTTTCTGCTGCTGTCTTCCACCTACTACGTGCTGCCGGAATATCTTCTCAGCCGCGGGGTACTGTTTCACACCCTGTTGATGTTTGCCCTGTGCCAGTATGTCTGGCACCGCTATGCCGACCGGTTGATGCGGATGTCGGGCCTTCGCAGCCGCTGTCTGATTCTCGGCGTTGGCGACCGGGCGGTGAAGATGGCCGAAACCATCGCCGAACACTCCGACTGCTGCAAGCTGGTGGGCTTCGTCAATCCGAACGGCTACAATCTGGAAATTCCGGCGGACCAGGTGGTGGGGCCGGTAGCCAACCTGCCGGAGATCGCCGCCGCGCAGCGGGTAGCCTGCATCATTGTGGCGCTTTCCGAGCGCCGCGGGGTGCTGCCGGTAAAGGAGCTGCTGCACTGCCGCTTTGCCGGTGTCGAGGTGCTGGACGCAATATCGTTCTACGAGCGGGTTACCGGTCGGCTGCTGGTGACCGATATCAACCCGGCGTGGTTCATCTATTCCGGCGGGTTCAGTATCAACAGCTTTGTACGCTTCCACAAGCGCCTGCTTGATGTTGTGCTGGCCACCGCGGGGCTGCTGTTCACCGCGCCGGTGCTGCCGCTCATCGCCCTGGCGATCAGGCTGGACTCCAATGGTGACGTGTTCTTCACCCAGACCCGGGTAGGGGAAAACGGCAAGCCTTTTAAGCTTTACAAATTCCGCAGTATGCGGCAGGATGCCGAGGTGGTGTCGGGGGCGGTATGGTCGCCGGAGGATGACCCGCGCATCACCACGGTTGGCCGTTTTCTGCGCAAGAGCCGGCTCGACGAGCTGCCCCAGCTTTTCAATGTCCTCCGCGGCGAGATGTCCCTCGTCGGCCCGCGCCCCGAGCGGCCGGAATTCGTCAGCAGCCTGGAGGAGGAGATTCCATATTACAGCAAGCGCCACGTCCTCAAGCCGGGCATCACCGGTTGGGCCCAGGTGATGTATCCCTACGGTGCCTCGGTGGAGGATTCGCTGGTCAAGTTGAAATACGACCTCTATTACATAAAGAATTTTTCGCTTTTTTTCGATATACGCATTATCGTTGATACCATCAAGGTGGTGCTGTTCGGCAGGGGAGGCCGGTAAGATGAAGAAAATGCTTGTATTTCTGGTACTTTCATTTTTCCTCCTGTCGTCTCCGGGGTCGGCGGCGGACTACATCGTCGGTGCCGGCGACGGATTGAGCGTCTCCGTCTGGGGCTCGCCGGATCTGAGCGGTGAGACCCTGGTGCGGCCCGACGGCAAGATTACCCTGCCGGCGGTGGGTGATGTCACCGCCGCCGGTCTTACCCTCGACGAGCTGCGCACGGCGTTGCGTGAGGCGCTGAAAAGCGTCGTCCGTGAACCGGTAGTGACCGTCGCCGTGACGACGATTACCAACAACAAGGTGTTCATTTCCGGCATGGGTACCGGGGTGATCCAGATGGGCGCCCCGATGACCCTCTATCAGCTTCTTTGTCAGGTGGAGGGAGTGGCAAACGCCGACCTGACGAACGCCTTCCTGTCGCGTGACGGCAAGAAGATCGTCACCGATTTCCATCCGCTTTTCGCGCGGGGGGAGATGGACCGTGATGTGCCCCTGCAGGCCAACGACGTTATCCATATTCCCACCAACGAGATGAACAAAATCTACGTCCTCGGTGCCGTCAACGGGCCTCGGTACGTTCTCCACCGTCCGGGCATGAAACTGCTGGATGTGGTGCTGGATGCCGGCGGCTTCAGTGACTACGCCAAATTGAGCGGTATCAT
>JAFGAM010000075.1 GCA_016933675.1 Candidatus Anaeroferrophillacea bacterium | reverse complement strand
GCAAAACTGCTCCGGCCTCATTGAAGCGTCAACTGGTCGGCGTCGTACCCACAGCAATACACCATCTTCCGGAGCAAAACTGCTCCGGCCTCATTGAAGCGCGTCGCCGGGAAATCAAGTCACCGGAGCTGCGTGATCTTCCGGATCAAAACCGTCTTTCACTGCCTGTTCCATAGCCGACAGTTCTTCATCGGTCAGGAAGTCAAAGTGAGCGGATCTCTTCCTTGCGGAAAGGCCGCCGTTATTCTGCAGGCACAACTGGATGAACAGGTCAATCAGGCGGTCAGGCATATCAATGATGTCCTGTATCGCCTTCCTGGTATGGTCATAACTGGCCAGAAAACTGAGTTCCTCCACAAGCTCTTCTTCGATTGTTTTGGTTACAAATTCGTACAATGCTTCTGACTGAGTAGTCATATCAATATACCTATACAGGGATGCTGTATCGTTTTCGACGGTCATTTGTCCCATTTCATCCAACCGATAATCGATGAGCTGAAGCAATGGCCGGGAAAACGCTTCAAGCGACCCATCGTAATCCGCCGGATTTTTGAGCATGACGGCCGAAACCGGGAACATTAGTCCGCGTGGTACCAGTTCCAGCAACGACAGGATGTTATGTATCAGAAACCGATGAATTCGCCCGTTCCCATCCTCAAATGGATGCAGGAACACAAAGCCGTAGGCGATGGCCGCCGCATGAATGACCGGAGATACATTTCCCGCTTTCATCCGCTTATGGGAATCGATCAATCCCTCCATCAGGCTTGGCAGGTCATCAGGTTTTGGACAAATGAAATGTATGACCTCCTTCTGAAAGGCAACCGTTTGGCCGACATAATTCTGGCTCACCCGATAATCACTGTCTTTGAAACGCGGGTCGACGATTCGGTTCTGAAGCTCTATCAGCCTTTCTTTTTCACAGAAGTCTTCCTTCTCGGCAAGCTCCAGCGATGTGATGAATTTTTCAGTCCGGGAGGCGTTGGGCTTGATGTGCTCAATTTCAAAAGATGACTTTGTTTCCTTATTGTAGAGGTAGCTCAGTGCCCGGCGAAGCAGTTCCGGTGGATATGCGGTGACGATATCCTCACACCTTTTGCGCAGGTCGGATGAATCCAGTTTAGCAAGCTTTTCGGTTCGTCTTACGACAGGACAAAACGACTTGGGTCCAAGAAGATTGTTTACAATCCGGTGGCGTGAAGATTTCTCTCCGTTCTGAACGGTGTAATAATTTTTGGTCTCCAATGCATCGACATAATTTCCGGAAGTCAGGTCATCGACAGGCAGCTGCTTTCCAGTCAGAAACTCGTAAAAGAACCAGATTCTTCGGGCGTACTTCCCGGTAGGTTTGGATTTTATGTACTCGGTCAGCTCATCCTGAGAAACCCTTGCGAAGATTCGCGCCAGCAAGCCCAGATTGACCCCGTCATATTTCAGCACGAATTCAAGATGGTCACTGACCTTTTCCCCGGGCCAGTACCTTATGGGGTATATGTCTTCTATTGTTCCATCCTGAACCTTCGATCTGCGAGTTCCTGATGAGGACACAAACGAGGCATGACAATGGGGGGGGATGCCTGTCAGCCCCATCATATCAAGCAGATATGCGTAGCCTGCCGGGCGAGATTCCAAAACCTTTATATCCATGCGGTCTGCTCGTAAAATTGTTATTCTGCTCGTAATATACTTATTATATGGCAGCATGTCAATAAAACAATTATAAATAAGCTATAATCTGGTAAAATGATTACAGGTTGGCGGACGGCATTTAGAAATTGGCATCTGGCTGGTAAAACCGTTATGTCGCTCAGGCAGCGGGCATGTCCCGGGTTGCCTGGTACCGCCTGGAAAAGGGGGAGCCTTCCGTAACCATGGGTACATATCTCAGCGCATTGGCCGTGCTGAATATCGACTTTCCCCCCGCGCCGCTGTTTGACAGTTCCGGACGGTAACGTTACCTTCTGAAACAGTATGCTGGCAGGTTGTCTGTCCCTGCGACTGTCGCAGCACGTTATGGCCCGCATGGAGGTGGTGTCATGAGAGGATGTCTTCGCCGTTTCCGGCCTCTGATTTGTCTCGTTGCCATCATCATCATTGCCCAACCGCTGCTGGCGGGCAGTCAGCCCCTTCCGGATATCAGGATCAACGGCGTTGACGGTCCGCTGTCTTTGTCCCCGGCGGACGAGCTGACAATATCGCTTTCCATGGATTGCCAGGGAGTCTCGGGTCGGGCCGACTGGTGGCTGGCGGCGGGAACTCCTTTCGGGTTTTACTACATGACTCCGGCAGGCGGTTGGGATGCTCCCGCGGCGCCCACCCTGCAGGGGGATATATTCGGTTTTGGTGCAACCACCCTGTTCACGGTTCCCCTTTCGGGGTTCCCGGCGGGGAGTTATGTCATCTACTTCGGGGTCGACACCGTTCCCGACGGGCAGCTCACCATCGCTTCCTTAAGCTACGACGATGTGTCTTTCGTGATCGGCGCCGGGGTTCATTCTGCCATGACCATCGGGGCTGAGGGGGGAGTCCTGGAGGTTGCCAATCAGCGCGGGGACCTGATCCGGCTTTCAATTCCTTCCGGGGCGATCCTGAATCCCACCCTCGTCAGTCTGACGGCCCTGGCGGATATTCCGCTCAATCCCATTGCCACGAATGTCTTGCCGGGAGTGATTGTTCAACCCCACGGTCTGCTCCTCCATGAACCGGCCACGTTCTCGGTGGACCTGGTCCAGGAACTGGATTCGCCGTCGACTTCACTCCTGCTGTACATCAAAGACAGCAGCCTGGTTCTGCCCATCGGGCAGCAAGCCGTGACCACGGATCGGATCAGTGGCCTGATCTACCACTTTTCGACCTACACCGCGGGAGATGTCACCGGCGGCGAGGCCGCCGCCCAGGCCGAAATGGCATCAACGCTGCCGTCGCCGGCCGATCCTTACGGTTGGCAGGATACCTACGATGTCTGCGATGCCCTGCTCAAGTGGGGTGAAATCGTGGAGCTTGCGGGGGGTGACGGTCAGAAATACATCGACAAGGCCGTCGAAGCGGCCAAGCGGGATGCGGCCAATTTCCTGCAGCAGCCGGTGCCGGCCGATCCCTGCGGGGATTATCTGGATGTACTGTTCAAATATGCCGACCTGCTGATGCGCCTGACCTCCGGGCCCCTGGTGTCCGACTTTCAGAATCGGATCAATGATATTACCGCGGAGTGTTCCGATGCCTTCAGGATTGACTACAGCCACGTCATTCAGGCCCAGGGCATTTCCTGGAATTATGCCGGCACGATCAAATTCAAAGCATCATCGGACCGGCTTCCAGCCGAGGTCCGGGAGACGATGCCGGGTCAGTCCAGCCTCACCGGCGGGGGCACAGCCGCGGACTGCATCGTCTCGATAACCGGGTCTGTAACCACCACCCTGGACCGCGGACAACTGAGCGGGGTGACGGGAGAGATCCCGATGCTGAATCTTGTGCTTGTCGACAGTTGGAGCCAGACCGCTACGGTGACCTGCCCCGAGTACACCGGGTCCATGTCTTTGCCGCAGACATTCATCCATCCGCTGACCTTCCGCTACGAGGACGGCTACACCATCACCCAGCCGGCGGGAGAGAGCGGCAGCTGGCGCTGGACACTTCACCTGAGCGAGTAGGGAAGCGCCCGGGTCCGGCAGAGTATGAGGGAGTAATCTTTTCTCTTTTCCCGGTAATATTTCACTGCTTCCCGGTATCATTTTACGCTGGTTCCGATTGCCCACGATTAGCTATACCCTGTCCGCGGGCGCACGGGACGGGAACCCTGCATTGCCAAGTTCCCGCAGGCAGTGATTTCCCCTAGCGAACCGTTGATGGAGGCGTTATAATCTTGTTTTTATCGCCATGGCCGGGTTTTTGCTTGTGTTTTTTGCACCGGTCGGATGGCGTTTGTTCCGGCGGACGGCGACTGGCGGCGATGGCCGGTAAAACGGATGACTCAGGAGAAAGGGAGGTTCGGTATGTGGCGCAGAGGTTTGCTTGGCATTCTGATTGCGGCAGTCATTGTGGTACTGACCTGCGGGGGTACGGTCCAGGCGAAGGAAAAGACCTGGAACCTGTCTTACAGCATCTTCTTCCCGCCCACCCATGCCCAGTGCAAAGCGGCGGTGGACTGGGCCAAAGAGGTTGAAAAGCGTACCGATGGCCGGGTGAAGATCACCGTCTATCCCGGCGGCACCCTGACCAAGGCGCCCCAGGTGTACGACG
This sequence comes from Candidatus Anaeroferrophillacea bacterium, assembly GCA_016933675.1. Lineage (GTDB taxonomy): Bacteria > Desulfobacterota > Anaeroferrophillalia > Anaeroferrophillales > Anaeroferrophillaceae > JAFGAM01. Next base: position 68,043 of record JAFGAM010000075.1, on the reverse strand, counting down.
GGGTGGTGAAGGGGATCTCCGATATCGGCATGTCCTGCTTTGCCTATACCCGTGGCCGCTTCCCGCTGCTCGAGGGGCTCGACCTGCCGCTGGGCTATCCGGACGGCAAAACGGCTACCCGCGTTGCCACCCAGATCACCCATAAGTTCAATCCCGCCGAGGTGCAGGACACGAAGGTGTTGTACGTGCATGCCCATGGTCCCGGTGTGCTGCACATGAAGAAAAAGGCGGTGAAAACCATCGATGACATCCAGGGGATGAAGGTCCGTTCCACCGGGCTCAGTGCCAAGATCATCTCGAACCTCGGCGGCGTGCCCGTGGCCATGCCCCAGGGCGACACCTACGAGGCGCTCCAGAAGGGCACCGTCGACGGCACCATCGGTCCCATAGAGGTACTCAAAGGCTGGAAACAGGGGGAGGTGGTGACCTCCAGCACTGACCTGCCGGCCATCGGTTACACCACCTCGATGTTCGTGGTGATGAACAAACGCACCTGGGATGGCCTGCCGGCGGAAATCCAGCAGATCATCGACGCCGTCAGTGACGAGTGGGTCGCGGTCCACGGCCAGGCGTGGGACGATGCCGACGCCGCCGGCCGGGCCTATACCCTCGAACGCGGTAACCAGGTGTTCGGTCTGAGCGCTGCGGAAAGCGCCCGCTGGGTGGAGAAGGTCGCGCCCATTATTGCGGACTACGTCCAGAAGACCACCGCCCAGGGCCTGCCCGGCGACCGGGTGGTGGCGGAAATCCGCTCGATGCTCGAATAGGGTGTTTTTTGTTTGTCGGTGATGCGGCCGCCCGGAGATAATTCGGGCGGTCGTGATGTTCATGTTGACATCAATGTGAACCGGGGATGGACTGGTCGCCAGGCATTGAGGGTCCCGTAAGGACTGCCGGAATGCGGCAAAAATGGAGAAGGTTGTGTCATTGATCAAACTGCTGGTGCGCTGGTTCAATTATGGTGCCGCGTTATGTGTCGTCCTGATGATGGGGCTGACCTGTGCCGATGTTATCGGACGCCTGTTTCGCCACCCCATCCTTGGTACCTACGAGATGGTTGGGCTCCTTGGGGCGCTGGCCATCGCCCTGGCGTTGCCGTCAACGACCCTGGAAAAGGGCCATGTGGCGGTCGACTTCCTGGTGGAGAAGTGTCCGTCGCACCTGCGTCGGCTGATCGATATCCTGATGTCGCTGCTCGGTGCCGTACTTTTCGCCCTCATCGCCTGGCAGAGCCTTCTGTATGCCGACGGACTGCGGGAGACGGGTGAGGTGACCCTGAGCTGCCAGCTGCCTTTCTGGCCGGTGGTCGACGCCATCGCCGTTTCGGCTCTTCTCGTGTCTGTCGTCCTGCTGGCGGAAAGCCTGCCGGCGGCACGTAATGGTGCTTCCGGATGAGTCCCGCAGTGATCGGTATGCTCGGCCTCGCGGCGCTCATCGGCCTGCTGTTTCTGCGCCTGCCGGTAGGCTTTGCCATGGCGGTGGTGGGATTCGGCGGATTCGTCTGTCTGGTGAACCTGCCCGCCGCCCTTTCCCTGTTGGCCCAGGACGTTTTTTCCACCTTCAGCAGCTACGGCCTGACGGTGATTCCGCTGTTCATCTTCATGGGCCAGGTATCGTTTCACGCCGGCATCAGCAAGCGGCTCTACGAGACCGCCTACGCTTTTATCGGCCACTTCCGCGGCGGCCTGGCCATGGCCACCATCGGCGCCTGCACCGCCTTCGGGGCGATCTGCGGCTCCTCGCCGGCCACCGCCGCCACCATGGCCACCGTTGCTCTGCCGGAGATGAAACGCTACGGTTATGCCATGGAACTGGCCTCCGGGGCGGTGGCTTCCGGCGGCAGTCTCGGCATGCTGATCCCCCCCAGCGTGGTGTTCATCGTTTACGGCATTATGACCGAGCAGTCCATCGGCAAGCTGTTCATCGCCGGCATTCTTCCCGGCCTGTTCATCGCCCTGTTGTTCTGCCTTGCCGTTGCCTGGTCATGCCGCCGGAACCCCGACCTCGGCCCGCCGGGGCCAAAGGCCTCCGCGGCGGCAAGGCTGCGATCCCTGAAGGGTACCGGGGAGACACTGCTGCTCTTCAGTCTGGTTATGGGCGGGCTGTTTGTCGGTTTCTTCACCCCCACCGAGGCCGGCGCCGTCGGTGCGTTGTGCAGTCTGCTTATCGCTCTCGCCGGCCGCAAGCTGACCTGGAAGGGATTTATCCAGTCGCTGCTGGAAACCACCCGCACCACCTGCATGGTGATGATGATCGTTACCGGCGCGGTAATCTTCGGCCATTTTCTCGCTGTCACCCGGATTCCCTACGATCTGGCCGGCTGGGTCGCGGGCCTGCCGCTGCACCGGTTTTTCGTCGTCATGGTCATCATCTTCGTGTACCTGCTGGGCGGCTGCTTCATCGACGCCCTGGCCCTCATCCTGCTGACGGTGCCGATCTTTTACCCGGTCATCCTTACCCTGGGATACGATCCCATCTGGTTCGGGGTCATTATCGTGCTGGTCACCCAGATGGGGGTTATCTCGCCACCGGTAGGCATCAATGTCTATGTCGTCAAGGGTGTCGCCCCCGAGATCCCTCTGACGACCATCTTCCGGGGGGTACTGCCGTTTCTCGCGGCATTGATCATCGGTACCGTGATTCTTATCGCGGTACCGTCCATTTCGCTGGTGCTTCCCAATCTCATGCGCTGATCCGCGGTACGGTATCAAGATATCCCCGGCGGGCGGACCCTTTTTCCCCTCTTGGCGGTAACGCCGGGGGTGTTTTTTCAACTGGAGATTCGCAGAAAAAAAAGCTATAGCGCTTGGTCCATTGAATAGATCAATGATTACGGTCTGGTGGATATGGCATACAGTGTACAATGGGCGATTAAAGAGGAGGAAAAGGTGGTACTTAAACAGCGCGTGAAGGATTTCAGTCATGATTTCGAGCACCGGTTCAATGGCCGGCGGCTTTTCGATATTGAATCGTATATTGCTGATATTGTAGGTGAAATTGGCCCAGAAGGGCTGGCGGCGATGAAGGAGCAGAAGCCGTTCATCGGCGACGGCAATGCCGTTGCGGTGGATACCCTGAAGCGTATCGTCACCGGCCTGGTGGGATATCCCATCACCCCGTCGACGCCCATCGCCGAGGGTATGGCCAAGGCCTTTGCCGACGGGTTTGTCAATGTCTTCGGCGAGTCGATCTTCTATTTTCAGCCGGAGAGCGAGCTCGGTGCGGTGACCTTCCTCGAGGGGGCGGCTTCCCAGGGCGGCCGTTTTGCCGACAATACCTCGTCCCAGGGGCTGACCTACAAGATCAAGAACATGTATTCGGTGGCGGGCAAGCGGTTGCCGGTGGTGATGACGGTCCAGACCCGTGAATTGAACAAGGGCAGCCTCAGTATTCATAACGGCCACGCCGACCTCTACGCCGCCCGCGGTACCGGGTGGGTGCTGTTCATGAGCAGCAACAACCAGGAATTGCACCACCTTATTCCGCTGGCCTTCAAGGCGATGGAGCAGCGCCAGGTGATGCTGCCGGCCATCGTCGCCGGCGAGGGCTTTCTCAAGAGCCACAGCATCGAGAACATCACCACTGTTTCGGACGAGTTCCTGCGCCATTTCCTCGGCGAGCCGAACCGTTTCTATCAGCCGGATTTCGATCACCCGGTGCTCATGGGTACCTTCAGCGATATCGGCACCACCATGCCGGTGCAGATGAAGCAGGACAAGGCGCTGGCCAACGCGAAAAGATACATCCGGGCGGCGATGGAACTGATGAACGCCATGCTCGGCACCGACTTGCAGGTGGTGGAGCGTTACCGCTGCGAGGATGCCGAGGATGTCGTTGTCTGCATCGGCTCGGCCGCGGAGACCATGAAGGAGGCGATCGATTACTACCGGGACCGCGGGGTGGCGGTGGGCCTGGTGCGGCCGGTGCTGTTTTATCCGGTGTGTACCGAGGAGATCGCCGCCGGGTTGCAGCACGCCCGGGCGGTGACGGTGCTGGAGAAGGTCGCCGAGAGCAATGAGCAGTATCTGGTAAAAGATGTCCGGGACGCGGTTTACCTGCTCAGCCGGGCCGGCGGCGGCAAGCGGCGGCTGCCGGATATCCTTGCCGGTACCTACGGTCTCGGCAACCAGAACTTCGGTATCGAGGATTGTTGCGCGGTGATTGAGAACATGCTGGCGAAAAGGCCGCGCACCGCCTTCAAGTGCGGCATTACCGGGCCGGATACCCTGGCGCCGGTTGTGCGGGAGGATTTCCGCGAAAGCGAGGTGGGAATCACCTTCGTCGGCATCGGCGCTGAAGGGGTCAAGACGGCTCAGGAGACCATTGCCAAGATCATTGCCAAGGCCGGCAGATATGTCCAGACCAGCGCCAAATACGGCGCCTCCCGCAAGGGCGGCATGGTGGTGATGAACGCCCGGGTGGCCGATCGGCCGATCCGCAACTGTTCCAACGTCACCAGGATGGAGACCCTGGCAATCTTCAACGACAAGTACCTGCGCGACAACAGCCTGCTGGCCTTCATCCGCGGCATCAAACCCGGCGGCCAGGTGATCGTCAATACGGTGAAAACCTTCGCCGAACTGGCGGCAACCACCACGCCGCAGATCCGTGCGTGCCTCGATCAGGCGGCCTTCCGGGTGGTGTTGCTGGATGCTACCCATGCGGCGCTTGAGAAGCTGAAGCGCAATCTTCCGGGAACCCCCATTCTCGGGGCGATCAACCGGATCAACTGGCTGCTGCCCGAAAAAAGTTTTCGCCAGGCATTCCGGGATGAGCTGGAGACCAAGTTCGGCGGCAAAAAGCCCGGGATGATAGATGTCAACCTCGAGCTGCTCGATGTTCCCTATACCCTGGTGGAGGCCCGAACGGCCGGTACCGCCACCGCCACCGCCACCGAAGTCGCCGCAGATCCCGCGGCCGGGGAGGGGACGACGGGGAAAACGGCGGTCGCCGCGGCTACCGTGATCGATGGCGGGATGATGGAGAAGCCGCCGGCGGCACCTGAATCCTGGTTCACTCCGGTGGCCGGGGGCTACCGCGAGGAGGACGAGCAGGCGACCATTCTCTTTCCCAGTGTTCTGGGTGAGGAATATGCCTTGCGGTTCAACGATGATGTGCTTGAACCAATGCTGCGCGGCGAGGAGATCCCCTGGGACCGGTTCCACAACATCGTTCCGGCCCGTACCGCCGAATGCAACGACGCCAGCCTGATCGGTACCGCGTTGCCGGTATTCAACCCGCAAAACTGTATCATGTGCGGGCTGTGCGTCGCCAGCTGTCCGGATAACGCGTTGCGGGTGACCATCATCTATGACGACGATTACCGGCAGCTCACCCCGGATGTGGCGAAGCTGTTCCGCCCGGTCGATCTGACCCGGTTCACCGGCTACCGGGATGCCACGTTTCGCGACAGCTTCCTCAACATCAATGTGTTGCCGAATTATTGCAAGGGTTGCGGCGCCTGCGCCGCGGTGTGCCGTAATGATGCCCTGGTGATGGTCGACAAGGCGGAGGTGAAGGAACATGACGATCGCTTTGCGCCCGCCGGGGTCTGCGAACCGGACCGCAGCGACCGGGTGTTTCCCTACGTCAAGGAAAGTAAACTTTTGCAGCAGATGATGCTGCGCTATTCCGGCCAGAAGTTTCTCCCCGGTGGGCATACACTGTGTCCCGGCTGTGGCGAGGGGATGATCGAGAACCTGGTATTTACCGCCGCCGAGATGGTACGCCAGAACCCGCGCTTCATTGATGAGACCTACCGCTCCATTCCCGCCCTGATGAAAAAGCACCACGGCCGCGGTCTGCAGCACATGATCGACCACGGTTTCAATATCTACGCCGTCAATGCCACCGGCTGCGCCGAGGTATCCTGTCTCGGCAACCCCTACAACGCCCGGGTCTACCAGGCCGGCCACTACGGATTCGGCACCGCCAGTGCCGCTGCCCTGGGGGTGCGTATCTCGCTCTTCAGCGCTTTCCGCAACTACTACCTCGACAAGCTCACCAAGGTGCTGGTTTTCGGTGGTGACGGCGCTTTTTACGATATCGGCAACCAGGGACTCAATTTCGCCATCGGTGAGAACCAGGACATTACCTGGATTATCTACAACAACGAAGCCTACATGAACACCGGGTTCCAGAAGTCCGGCGCCAGCCGCTACGGTTCCAGCCGCACCACCTCGCCCTACGGCATGGAACTGCACGGCAAGGAGGACTTCCACCGTGAACTGGCCCTGCAGGCGACGGTGGTTCCGGGGGTATATGTCGCCCGACTGTCGCTGGCCAACCCGATGCATGCCATGAAGATCCTCAAGGAGGCCATCGCCTACAAGGGGCCGTCGCTGGTGGAATTCTTCTCGCCCTGTCCCACCGGTCAGGGACTGCCCACCGACGACCTCACCATGGAGGTTTCGCGGATGATGGTGGAGGCCCGGGCGTGGACCGTTTTTGTCCGCAAGCCCTATTCCATCATCGATATTTCCGCCAACCCGGATCACGGGGAACTGTACCCGCGGCCGCGCAAGGGCCGTGGCGGTGAGGTGCTGCCGGCGAAGTTCCGCGATATCGTCGAGCTCATGGGCCAGTTTGTCGGCGATAAAAAGACCATCGACCGGATCGTCCAGGTCAACGAACGGCAGAACCTCTGGATGTGGAACCTGCTGCAATATCGTGCCGGGGTACGCGACCGGATGGTTACCCCCGACGAGGTTGAGGCACTGATCGCCGACCGTTAACCGGTTGCCGTTCGGGTACCGTGTTACGACGACTGCCGCCACGGCGGCTGATCCGGGCCCGGCGGAGGCAAGACGTGCCACGGCGGCTGATCCGGGGGGACATCCGTTTCGCCGCTTTTCCGGTGGCCTGTCGCAGGCCGGTCGGGTGGGAAAAAGACCGGCGACAAATTGCAGAAAAAGGTTGACGAAACCGCTATGTCATAGGTATGAACAATGTAAGCTTGATCTTCAGGTAGCCGTTTTTTTCGTGCGGACGGCAGCGAGCAGCGCGCTCGCGGAGGTTGTCGTGCGCCGTCCGTGTTTTTCCGCGTGAGCGGCAGTGAGCCAGTCCATGAATGATGCCGAAGAAATGATGGCCGGGTTCGACCGGAGGTGCCGGGAGGCGGGACTGAAGCAGACCCCTCAGCGCCGTGAGATCTATCGCCAGATGCTTCACTGCGAAAACCATCCCTCCATCGAGGAGGTCTACCGGCAGGTGCGCTGCATGCTGCCGCATATCTCCCTCGATACCGTGTACCGCACCCTGGCGACCTTTGAACGGCACGGTATCGTTTCCCAGGCCCGGCTATTCGGTGACCGGACCCGTTACGATGCCCGCACTGCGCCTCATTACCATTTCATCTGCCGCGAATGCGGCCGGGTGATAGATGTTTTTCCCGATGACCTCGACCGCCCCGAACCCCTGCCCGACAACCGGGAACTGGGCATGGTGGAGTCCTGCCACATGGAGTTCCGGGGTCTGTGCCGGGACTGTCTGGACAATTCCTGAATCCTTCGTTTTTTACCGCCTGGTTCCGGATACCGGAATTGTGCCGTTCCTGTCTTTCCGGTCGACACCTCCGACAGCAGGGGCGAGGGACGAGTGGTCAGGGGCGAGACGGCGGTGCTTTCACTTGCCCCTCGCATCTCGTCCCTTGCTCCTGCCTGTTGTCATCCGGCAAACAATTTCCACCGCCCGCAGGCCGAAAATATCTTCCGGTACCTCGCGCCGCGGTTTAACCTGCTGATGTTTCCGGCGCAATCATGGCGGATTCCGCCGGGCTAATTCCGTTGACACCGGCGGACGGCTGTATTATCCTCCTGGGCGTTTGTGCCCCCGGGAAGGTCGTTCCGGCGGGTTGGCTGCCGCCGGTTGCCGACCGGGGCTTATACCGGAGGCAGGCGGGGAACGATACCGCGGAACCAAACGGGATTCAGGGAGAAAAAGATGCCCAAGCGAAACGATATCAATAAGGTTCTTATCATCGGCTCCGGGCCGATTGTCATCGGCCAGGCGTGCGAGTTCGACTATTCCGGCACCCAGGCCTGCAAGGCGCTGAAACAGCTGGGCTACGAGATTGTGCTGGTCAATTCCAATCCGGCCACCATCATGACCGATCCGGCGATGGCCGATGTGACCTACATCGAGCCGCTGAATCTCGCCACCCTGACCGAGATCATCGCCAAGGAACGCCCCGACGCTCTGTTGCCCAACCTCGGCGGCCAGACCGGCCTCAATCTCTCCTTTGCCCTGGCGCGTGAAGGTGTGCTGGAGAAATACGGTGTTACCGTTATCGGTGTCAACATCGATGCCATCGAGCGCGGTGAGGACCGGCAGGAGTTCAAGAACACCATGGCCCGGCTCGGCATTGAGGTGCCGCGCAGCGCCATCGCCGGTACTCTTGCCGCGGCCGAGGAGATCGTCGGTGATATCGGCCTGCCGGTAGTCATCCGTCCGGCCTATACCATGGGCGGAACCGGTGGGGGCTTCGCCTACAATATCGAAGAGTTCCGTACCATCGCCCGGCGCGGGCTGAGCGTCAGTCCGGTGAGCCAGATCCTCATCGAGGAGTCGGTTCTCGGTTGGGAGGAACTGGAACTGGAGGTGGTGCGGGACGCCAGGGGGCAGAAGATCACCGTCTGTTTCATCGAGAACGTCGACGCCATGGGGGTCCACACCGGCGACTCTTTCTGCACCGCGCCGATGCTCACCATCGCTGCCGAGCTGCAGGAGCGGCTCCAGCGGTATTCCTACGATATCGTCGATGCCATCGAGGTGATTGGCGGCACCAATGTCCAGTTTGCCCACGATCCCGCCACCGGCCGGGTGGTGGTGATCGAGATCAACCCCCGGACCTCGCGCTCGTCGGCCCTGGCCTCCAAGGCCACCGGCTTCCCCATTGCTTTCGTCTCGTCGCTTCTGGCCTGCGGCCTGTCCCTCGACGAGATTCCCTACTGGCGCGACGGTACCCTGGAGCGCTACACCCCTTCGGGCGACTATGTGGTGGTCAAGTTCGCCCGCTGGGCCTTCGAGAAATTCAAGGGGGTAGAAGACCGTCTCGGCACCCAGATGCGCGCTGTCGGCGAGGTGATGAGCATCGGCAAGACCTATAAGGAGGCCTTTCTCAAGGCCATCCGCTCGCTCGAGAACGGTCGCTACGGGCTTGGCTTTGCAAAGGATTTTAACCGCCTGACCCTTGATGAGCTGCTGCTCCGGCTGCACGAGCCCACCAGCGAGCGGCAGTTTCTGCTCTACGAAGCGCTGCGCCGGGGGGCGGCGGTGGGCGACCTCTATCGCCTGACCCACATCAAGCCCTGGTTTCTTGAGCAGATGCGCGAGCTGGTAGAGCTTGAACAGCGGCTGCTGGAGCATCGCGGCGAACTGCCTCCCGACGACCTGCTGACGGCGGCCAAAAAGGACGGCTTCGCCGATCGCTACCTGGCGCAGATCCTCGCTATTTCCGAGACCAAAGTCCGTGCCCGGCGCCTGGAACTGGGCCTTGCCGAGGCCTGGGAGCCGGTGCCGGTGAGCGGGGTGGAAAACGCCGCCTATTATTATTCCACCTACAACGCCCCGGACCGGGTGGCGGTGAGCGACCGGCCCAAAATTATGGTGCTGGGCGGCGGTCCCAACCGCATCGGCCAGGGGATCGAGTTCGATTACTGCTGCGTTCATGCCGCCTTCGCCCTCAGGGAGATGGGGTATGAGACCATCATGGTCAACTGCAACCCGGAAACCGTTTCCACTGATTACGATACCTCCGACAAGCTCTACTTCGAGCCCCTGACGGTGGAGGATGTTTTAGCGATCTACGAGAAGGAACAGCCCGAAGGGGTGGTGTGCCAATTCGGTGGTCAGACACCGCTCAATATCGCCGCCGAGCTGGATGCCGCGGGGGTCAGGATACTCGGTACCTCGCCGGCGACCATCGATGCCGCCGAGGACCGTGACCGGTTCAACGGGATCATGAAGCGGCTCGGTATTCCGCAGCCCGAGGCGGGCATGGCCGGCAATCTTGACGAGGCCCTGGCGATCGCCGGGCGTCTGGGTTATCCGCTCATCGTCCGGCCGTCGTATGTTCTCGGCGGGCGGGCGATGGAGGTGGTGCACGACGAGGAGATGTTGCGGGAATACGTCGCCAAGGCCGTCGACGTGAGTCCCGAACGTCCCATCCTTATCGACCAGTTCCTTGAAAACGCCATCGAGGCCGAGGCTGACGCCATCGCCGACGGCACGGACGCCTTCGTTCCCGCGGTGATGGAGCACATCGAGCTGGCCGGAGTCCACTCCGGCGATTCCGCCTGCGTCATCCCCCCGGTCAATATTCCCGTGCGTCACGTGGAGACCATTGAGGAGTATACCCGCCGCATTGCCATCGAGATGGGCGTGGTGGGGCTGATGAACATCCAGTACGCCATTGCCGGCGACCGGGTCTATATCCTCGAAGCCAATCCCCGTGCCAGCCGTACCGTCCCTTTGGTGAGCAAGGTTTGCAATATCCCCATGGCGCGGCTCGCCACCGAGGTGATGCTCGGCAAGAAAATTTCGGAGCTGGGTCTCCGACGCCGGCCGGTGGCTCATTTCGGCGTCAAGGAGGCGGTGTTTCCCTTCAACATGTTTCCCGAAGTGGATCCGCTGTTGGGTCCCGAGATGCGTTCCACCGGCGAGGTGCTGGGGCTGGCCGACAGCTCCGGGCTGGCCTTCTTCAAGTCCCAGGAGGCCGCGGGCCAGACCCTGCCGCTCACGGGTACCCTGTTGCTCACGGTATCCCCGCGGGATCGTGAAGGGGCGCTGGAGGTCGCGCAGCGGTTTGCCGAGCTGGGTTTCGCCATCCGGGCGACCAGCGGCACCGCCGCATTTCTCGCCGGGCACGGCATCGAATCGGTTTCCGTCCTCAAGCACCACGAGGGCCGGCCGAATCTCGTCGATGATATCAAGAACGGCGAAATCAACCTGGTGGTCAACACCCCCAGCGGCAAACTGAGTACCATCGACGATTCCTATATCCGTAAGGCGTCGATCCAGTATCGGGTGCCATACATCACCACCATCGCCGCCGCGGTCGCCGCCGCCAAGGGTATCGCCGCCACCCGCCGGGGGCATGGTGAAGTCAGGAGCCTGCAGGCCTACCACGGCGACATCGGCTGAATCTCGCTTTTTTCTGTGCGGTGCATGGTGCCGGGCGGCGGGAACGGTGTTATTATCCGTTGCCGCCGCAGCGCCGCCGGACCTTCGTGCCGCCGTATTCACCTGCCTTCCGCACATTTTTACTCCCGCCTGAATTCCGATGATTTCGTAACCACCCCCGATAAGGAAAATTTGTTCCGGAGTCGGATAATCTTGACAACCCCGCATGGATATGTCATAAGATTCTAATCCACTATCATGGCAAGGTTATTGTCTACTTTATACGGAACCCACTGTGCCTCGTACAGCGCATAGCCGGCGCTGGTACCGCACCGGCGAAGCCCCCGGGGGATTAACGGATTTCACCGTTTCCGTGGGCGAAACGGACCTGCATATCTGGACCTCGACGGTCGGGCTGCGCGATCTGGCCCTGGCCCGAGTAGTGCTCAGTCGGCGCCAGGTTGAGGCTTTTCTCGACCGTTATCCCGAGGTCAGGTTCCAGCTTGATCCGTTTGTGGTGCCGGATGAAGGGCTGTTGCCGGCGATGATCCGGGATATGATTGCCGCCACCCGGACCGCCGGCGTCGGTCCCATGGCGGCGGTGGCCGGGGCCATCGCCGAAGCCGTGGGCCGCGAGTTGCTGGAGCACGCCGACCGGGTGATTGTCGAAAACGGCGGCGACATCTTCATGGCCGGGCAGAAGGAGTATCTGGTGGGTATCCATGCCGGGCCGTCGGTGCTGAGCGACCGGGTTGCCGTCCGGCTAAGGCGTGATGAGCCGTTTGCCGCCGGAATATGTACCTCGTCGGCCAGCGTCGGTCATTCGCTCAGCTTCGGTTGTGCCGATGCCGCCGTTATCTATGCCGACAACAGCGTGTTGGCCGATGCCCTGGCCACTGCCACGGCGAACCGCGTCGGTCGGCCGGGGGACCTTCAGCCGGCGGTGCGGGAGGCGCTGACGGTGCCGGGGGTGCGGGGTGCGGTGATCATCATCGGCCGCGATCTTGCCGCCGGGGGAGAACTGGAACTGGTCTCCCTCGGGCCGCGTCAGCCGGGCTGACTTCAACCCGCCGCCGCGCTCCGGTTGTTTCGACGCTTTGATCATCGCGGCGGTTTTGCCGCTGCGGGTTCGGGTCACAAGTTTACGGCCCGTGTTGTCGGCTGAAAGGTTTGTGTCCGTAGGCATATCGCCCGGGTTCGGCCGCGGGGCCGGGTGGTGATGACCCGGGGTGGTACCGCGGCCGGGTGCGTGGAAAAGATACGCCGCCGGCGATCAGGAATCCAGGGGAGAGGGATGAAAAATACGTACGTTCTGCATTTCGACACCACCAACTACGATAAGCCCATCGTCTATCGACTCATCAGGGATTACGACCTGGTGTTCAACATATTGAAGGCGGTTATCCTGCCGAAACAGGAAAGCTACCTGGTGATGGAAATCGACGGTGATGTCCGGCAGCTGGAACTGGGACTGCATTATCTCCAGAATCAGGGTGTTCAGGTCGATCCGGTAACCAAAAACGTGCATCGCAACGAGGAGCGATGCACCCATTGCGGGGCCTGTACGGCGATTTGTCCCACCGGCGCACTGGCCATCGAACGGCCGTCGATGTTTGTCCGTTTCGATCCGGACAAATGCAGTGCCTGCGGCCTGTGCGTGACCGCCTGCCCCCCGCGAGCCATGGAGGTGAGCTTTTGAAGCTGTCGACCAAAGGAAGGTACTCACTGCGTTCCATGCTGGCCCTGGCCTGCATCGCCAACGGTAGTGAACGGCCGGTTTCACTCAAGCAGATCAGTGAGCACGAGAAGATCTCCGTCAGCTATCTGGAGCAGCTGTTCGTCCATCTGCGCCGTGCCGGGCTGGTGAGGAGCGTCCGCGGTCCCGGGGGTGGCTACCTTTTCGCCCGGCCGCTGGAGGAAATCACCGTCGGTGAGGTCATGGATGTGGTGAACGAGACCGTGCAGCCGGTCGATTGCTCCAAATGCACCCACGAAGCCACCGCCTGCGGTGCACCCCGCAAGGGCGGCGGTGCCTGTCTGGCGCGGCCGGTGTGGGAAAAGCTCGAGCAGCACATCAGTTCCTATCTGGAGACCCTGACCCTCCGGCAGATCATCGATCGACAGATCCGATGAACGTGTATCTCGATTACAACGGCACTACGCCCGTCGACCGCCGGGTTGTAGATGCCATGCGTCCGTTTCTCGGTGAACATTTCGGCAATCCATCGAGCAGCCACTGGGCCGGTCAGGCGGTGCGGACGTCGGTTGCCGCCGCCAGACAGCGGACGGCGGCGTTTCTCGGTGCCCGTCCCGAGGAGATCGTCTTCACCGGCGGCGGTTCCGAGAGCGACAACCTCGCCCTCAAGGGCGTGGTGTACGGCTGCGGCCGGCCGCCGGGGCGCGTTCACCTGGTGATCTCGGCGGTGGAGCATCCGGCGGTGAAACAGACCGCCGCGTTTCTCGCCCACCTCGGGGTGCGGCTGACAGTGCTGCCGGTGGACGGCCGCGGGCTTCTCGATCCGGGCGCGGTGGCGGCGGCGCTTACTGACGATACCGTCCTGGTTTCCATCATGCTGGTCAACAACGAAACCGGAGTGATCCTTCCCATCCCCGATATTGCCCGCATCACCCGGGCGCGGGGGGTGCTGCTGCACACCGATGCGGTCCAGGCGGTGGGCAAGGTGCCCGTCCGGGTGGACGAACTCGGTGTCGACCTGCTCTCGCTTTCCGGCCATAAATGCTACGCTCCCAAGGGTATCGGTGCGCTGTGGGTCCGTCCCGGGGTAAGCCTTGAACCCCTGATCCACGGTGGCGGCCAGGAAGATGGACGGCGCAGCGGCACGGAAAATGTCGCCGGTATCGTCGCTTTGGGTGCCGCCCTGGATCTGCTGGCGGAACATCGGGAAGTCGAGAGCGAGCATTGTCGGGAACTGCGTGACGGACTGGAAGAGGGGCTGGCGGCACGTATCCCCGGCATCGTTTTTCACGGTGACCGGCAGACACGGGTGACCAACACCTCCTGTTTCTCGGTGCCCGATGTCGACGGCGAATCCCTGCGGCTGCATCTCGATCTCCGCGGCATTGCCGTTTCCGCCGGTTCGGCCTGCGCTTCGGAAAGCGGTGCCGGTTCGCCGGTGCTAACCGCCATGGGCGTCGCTCCGGATGTCATCCAGGGGGCACTCCGGGTCAGTATCGGCCGCTGGACCACGGCCGCCGAAATCGCCCGTTTCGTCGATGACCTGGCGGCGGTGACGGACGGCCTCTGGCGCATCTCACCCCGCCGGCACCGGTAGACATGAAGCGCCCGGTGCTTGTCGGCTTCAGCGGCGGGATCGATTCCCTGGCGGCGGCCCGGCTGCTCCGTGAGGCCGGTTTCGAGGTGCATCTGCTGGCTCTCGACCTGGTGCCCGGCAACCGGGGATCATTCCATACCCGGGTGTGTTATGCGGCCCGGCTTATCGATATGCCGGTTTTCTTCCGTGACCTCACCGAGGATTTCACCGCCCGGGTGGTGAAACCAACCCGGGAGACCTACGCCGCCGGACGGACCCCCAACCCCTGTGCCTGGTGCAATGAGCGGATAAAATTCGTCGGGCTGGCGGCGGCGGCCGACGAACTGGGTATCGACAACATCGCCACCGGCCACTACTGCCGCCGGGGGGCGTGGCCGGGCGCCGGCGGTGGCCCGGTTCCCGTCCGGGGCGTCGATGAGGCAAAGGAGCAGAGCTATTTTCTTGCCCTGGTGCCTCTGGCCCTCGTTTCCCGTTGTCTTTTTCCCCTCGGTGAACTGACCAAGGAATCCGTCCGCGGCATTGTCCGGCAGCTTGGCATGGCGCTGGAAAGCTATTGCGAGAGCCGGGAGCTGTGTTTTGCCGCCGATGCTTTTCCCGCGGGTTCTTCGGCCGCCGGTGCGGGTGAGGTGAAGGCGACTGCCGGCGACATCGTCGACCGCGCCGGCCGGGTGCTGGGGCACCATGACGGGGTACACCGGTTCACCGTCGGTCAGCGCCGGGGGCTTGGTATCGCCCACTCCGAACCGCTCTACGTATATGCCGTAAAACCGGCTGAACGCCTGGTGGTGGTGGCCGAACGGCGGGAGCTTTATCGCCGGGAGTTTATTGTCGAGACATGCAACTGGTTTGTGGACCCGGCGGTGTTGCCGGCAGGGCTTTTCTGCCAGGTCCGCTATCGCCATCGGGCGGCGCCGGCGCGGGTGCGGCCCCTGGACGGCGGCCGGGCGGCGGTGGTCTTCGCCGCGCCGCAGTTCGCCGTTACCCCGGGGCAGACGGCGGCCTTTTACGACGGATCGTTTCTCCTCGGCGGCGGGAGTATTCTGTGAGCGGATTGGCGATCCATACCCTCGGGTGCAAGATCAATTTCTATGAATCAGCCGCCTTGGAAAATGCCTGCCGGCGGGTGCTGGGTGCCGCTGATGCCGGTGTTGGCAATGATGGAACCCGACCGCCGGTGATTGTCGTCAATACCTGCGCCGTTACCGCCCGCGCCGGGATGCAGAGCCGCCAGCTCATCCGCCGGCTGCACCGTCGCCATCCCGACGCCCTGCTGGTGGTTACCGGCTGCTACGCCCAACTTGCCCCCGACGAGGTGGCGGCGATCCCCGGGGTTGCCGCGGTGGTCGGCAACCCCGGCAAGGAGCGGTTGGTGGCGTGGCTCGCCGGTCGGCTGTCGTCATCTGCTCCGACTTCATCCGGCTTGATTTCAGCGTGTCTTTCCTCCCCGCCATCCTCGCCGTTACCAGCCGGTTCACCGGCTCCGGCAGTGGTTGCCGCGCCGGAGTGCTTCGGGTTTACCGGGGAACTGCCGGTGGCGGCACTGCGGGCCGCCGGATTCGGAGACCGTGCCCGGGCCTTTCTCAAGGTTCAGGACGGCTGCGACAGTTTCTGCCGCTATTGCATCATTCCCCGCCTGCGCGGTCGCCCCCGCAGTATGCCGCCGGGACCGGCAGCGGCAGAGGCCGTCGGGCTGGCGGCGGCGGGATTCCGCGAGATCGTTTTGACCGGCGTCCATCTCGGGTGCTACGGTGTCGACCTGGAGCCGCGCACCTCTCTGGAGGAACTGGTGGATCGCTTGCGGGAGGCGGTACCGGGGGTGCGCCTGCGCCTGGGTTCACTCCAGCCGCCGGAGATTACGCCGCAGCTATTAGAACGTATTGCCGCACCGGATTCCGGTGTCTGTGCCCATCTGCACCTCTCCCTGCAGTCCGGCGATGACCGGGTACTGGCAGCCATGGGCCGGCCCTACGGCAGCGCCGCGGTGACCGCACTCATGACCGATCTTGTTCGCCGTGCTCCCCGGGTCACCGTCGGTGCCGACGTAATCTGCGGTTTTCCCGGTGAGACCGATGCCGCTTTCGCCGCTACCCGGGCGCTGGTTCGCGATCTGCCCTTCGCCTACCTGCATGTCTTCCCCTGGTCGTCGCGCCCCGGCACTCCGGCGGCAGAGATGTCGGGACAGGTCCCCGAGGGCGTGCGAACGTCCCGTGCAAAACAGTTGGTCGAGCTGGGAAAGCAAAAGAAACTGGAATGTTACAAAAAAAATCTCATGCACTGCATGAATGTACTGGTAGAGCGGGTGCAAGCTTGTGGTGCCGCGGCCGACGGTCCCGTCTGGCAGGCCGTGGGTCGCAGTGACAACTATCTGCCGGTGGCGGTCGAGGGTTGCCGCGAGGGTATCGAGAACCTGGTCGGTCGCATGATCGAAGTAATGTCCCGTGAACTTGGAGATGGTATCATGCGGGCACAATTGTGCTGACAGGCGAGGGTGATTGTGATATAAACTGAACCAAAATGATTGGATTACTGAAACCTGCGGCATATTCCCTGGAGGAGCATGACATGATCACCAAAAACACCCCCATTCGCGACCTGTTGACCAAGTATCCCCGGGCGGCCGAGGTATTCGCCGGCAAGGGCATGGGTTGTCTCGGCTGTTCGGCGTCGATGTTCGAGACCATCGAGGAGGGCGCCCTGGCCCACGGCCTGAATCCCGACGCCCTGGTGGACGAGATGAACGCCGCGCTCAAGTCCTGAACCCGCATGGCGGTTGAACGGGAGCGACTGGACGTGCTGCTGGTGGCCCGCGGCCTGGCAGCGAGCCGGGAGCGGGCCCGGGCGCTCATCCTTGCCGGGCGGGTGCTGGGGGAGGAGCGGGTGCTGGACAAGGCCGGGGTGAAGGTGCCGGTGGATATTCCGTTGCGGCTCAAAGGCGAGGATATTCCCTTTGTCGGTCGCGGCGGGCTCAAGCTCGCGGCGGCGCTGGACGCCTTCGAACTATCGCCGCTGGGCTGTGTGGCTTTGGACGTGGGTGCTTCCACCGGCGGGTTTACCCACTGCCTGCTGCAACGCGGCGTACGGCGGGTGTATGCCGTCGACGTGGGCTACGGCCAGCTTGCCTGGGAGGTGCGGCAAGACGAGCGGGTGGTAGTCATGGACCGTACCAACATTCGTCACCTGCGGCCGGCCGATCTCCCCGAGGTGCCCGATTTCGCCGTTGTCGACGTTTCCTTCATCTCCCTCGATCTGGTGCTGCCGGTGGTGCGCGGGCTGGTGGCTCCCGCGGCGGTCCTGGTGGCGCTGGTGAAACCGCAGTTTGAGGTCGGCCGCGGGGCGGTGGGGAAGGGCGGTATCGTTCGGGATGCCGCCGCCCGGCAGTGGGCCCGGGACCGGGTGGTGACCGAGGCCGTCGCCGGGGGCTGGGAATGGCACGGTACCATCGATTCGCCCATCACCGGGCAGAAGGGGAATCGTGAGTATCTCATCTGTCTGCGGCGGCATGGGGCGCTGACCCCTGCCCCTGGTTCCTGAATTCTGACTCCTGGACTCTGCTGCCCATGACCAACGACCGTACCCAAACCCGTCAACTCCACTACGGCACCCTGCCCATCGGCGGCGGCGCGCCGGTGGTGGTCCAGTCGATGACCAATACCGACACCCGTGATGCCGTTGCCACCGTCGCCCAGATCCGTGCCCTTGCCGTCGCCGGCTGCGAGCTGGTGCGGGTGGCGGTACCGGACGAGGCTGCGGCGGCGGTGCTGGGGGAAATCAAACGCCAATGCCCGCTGCCGCTGGTGGCCGATATCCATTTCCATCACCGGCTGGCGCTGATGGCGGTGGCGCAGGGGGTCGACGGGCTGCGGCTCAACCCCGGCAACATCGGCGGTGAAGTCCGGGTGCGGGAGGTGGTTGCCGCCTGCCGCGACCGCGGCGTACCCATCCGCATCGGTGTCAACGCCGGCTCCCTCGAGCGGGATCTCGAAGAACGCTACGGCCCCACTCCCGCGGCGCTGGTGGAAAGTGCGCTGCGGCACGTCGCCATGCTCGAGCGCTTCGGCTTCGAACTGATCAAGATTTCGCTTAAATCATCGAATGTTCCCGACACCGTAGCCGCTTGCCGGCTGCTGGCGACGCGGGTCGACTATCCCCAGCACATCGGTATCACCGAGGCCGGTACGCCCCTGCGCGGGGCGATCAAGTCGGCGGTGGGGCTCGGCATCCTGCTGCATGACGGTATTGGTGACACCCTGCGCGTTTCCCTCACCGGCGATCCGGTGGACGAGATCTTTGCCGCCTATCAGATCCTCGGCAGCCTCGGGCGGCGCCGGCGCGGCATCGAGTTGGTTTCCTGTCCCACCTGCGGGCGTACCGAGATCGACCTCATCGGCCTCGCCGCCGCCGCCGAGCGGCGCCTGGCGCACATCGACCTGCCACTTACCGTCGCCGTCATGGGCTGCGTTGTCAACGGACCCGGCGAGGCCCGCCATGCCGACGTCGGTATTGCCGGCGGCCGCGGTTCGGGCCTGCTGTTCCGGCGCGGTGAAGTGGTCCGCAGGTTGCCGGCGAATGAGTTGCTGGACGCGTTGGTGGCCGAGACCGAGGCGCTGGCGCGGGAACGGGCGGCATCGGCGCTCACCGTCGCCACGGTCCCGACACCGGAAGATGACTGTCCATGAGCGAAACCGCCCCGTTTTTCGCCCGCATCGTCGTTCTGCCCCCTGAGGTCCAGCGCCGGATCGCCGCCGGCGAGGTGGTGGAGCGGCCGGTGTCGGTGGTCAAGGAGCTGGTGGAAAACGCCCTCGATGCCGGTGCCGACGATATCACCGTTCTCATCGATGATGGCGGCCGACGACTTATCGAGGTGCGGGACAACGGCCGCGGCATGGCGGCGACGGACGCCCGCCTGGCGCTCGAACGTCACGCCACCAGCAAGATTTCCACCGATGCCGATCTCTTCGACCTGCACACCTTCGGGTTCCGCGGCGAGGCTCTGCCGAGCATCGCTGCCGTTTCCCGTTTCTCCCTCGTCACCCGTGAGCCGTCCGCGGTCGCCGGTACCCGGGTGACGGTGGACGACGCCGGCGCCGTCACCGCGGCCCCCGCCGGAGCGCCGCCGGGCACCACGGTGACCGTCCGCGACCTGTTCCACAATGTCCCCGCGCGGTTGAAATTCCTTCGGGCCGTCAACACCGAACGCGGGATGATCGTCGACTGCCTGAATCGTTTTTCCCTCGCTGCGCCGGAATGCGGTTTCACCCTGATGCACAACGGCCGGCGGATGTTACGTCGGCCGCCGGCGGACGATTTGTCTCGGCGCCTGGCCGAGATCATTGGCCGCGATCTGGCGGACCGTCTTGCCCCGGTTTCCGGCGGCGCGAAGGGCATCGCGGTTACCGGGTTCATCACCCGGCCCCATTCCTCCACCGCCAACCGTAAAAGCCTCTATCTTTTCGTCAACCGCCGCATGGTCCGGGACAAGCTCCTTGCCCAGGCGGTGATGAAGGCCTTCGGCGGTCTGCTGGAGCGTGGTCGTCATCCCGCCGGGGTGCTGTTTGTCGAGGCCGACCCCGCGGTGGTGGATGTCAATGTCCATCCGGCCAAGGAGGAGGTGCGCTTCGCCCATGCCGGCACAGTCTTCAACGCCCTGCAGCGGGCGATTACCGATGCTCTGAGCGGCTACGGCCAACCGGTACCGGGTTCCGCCGGCGGCGTACCGACCGACCCGTTCGCCTCCTTTACCGGTGCCGCGGCGGGTTCGGCAGCCGGCGTTTCCCTTCGGCCGAGCGTGTCTTCGTCCGTTCCCGGTACCGCGACGGCGGAGCCGCCTCTCGGGGCCGCTGTTTGCCGGCAGGATGATGCCCATGACGGCGAAACCGCCGCTGTTCCCGGCGGCGGTTTGTTTGGCGACCGGTGTTTTGATACCGGCCGCGGCAGTGGAGCATCCGGGCTTCGATGCGCCACCGGCACCGCTGGTGGCGCCGGTGGCCCCGGCGGCAATCGTAACCGGGGTTCGTGGACCGGAGCCGGTAGCGCCAGGACCTCGACGCCCGTCACAAGGTCGGCAGCACTGCATCGGTGGGATACCGACAGACCGTTTCCGCCACCTGCCGGTGTCCCTGCCGTGGTGTCGGCGACCGGCGGCCGGCCGGTATTTGCCGCCTGCCGGGTGCTCGGCCAGCTCTGGCGCAGCTACATCCTGCTGGAGCATGACCGCCGACTCCTGATCATCGATCAGCACGCGGCCCACGAGCGTATTCTGTACGACGAGTTGAAAACGACGCTTGCCGGCGGGCGGCCGGCTCAGTCGCTACTGTTACCGGTGCCCCTGACCCTCAATCCGCGGGTGATGGCAATGGCCGAGGAGTACCGTGCGGCAATCGAAGAGTTGGGGTTCACCTTCGAGGAGATCGGTCCTGGCGAGGTGCTGGTTACCGCCATGCCCGCCATCTCCATGCCCGCCGAACCCGGGCGGCTGTTTCAGGATACCGTCGCCGACCTGGAGGCGGGAAGCGGGCGGGCGGAACTGCCCCTGCTTGACGATCTGGCGGCGCGGCTGGCCTGCCGGCTGGCGGTAAAGGCCAACGATACCCTGGACGAAGTCGAGATCGGTCGGCTGCTGGAGCGGCTGGACCGGGTGACGGTGGGCTATACCTGTCCCCACGGCCGGCCGTTGCTCGCCGAGATGAGTCGAGATGAGATCGAAAAACTGGTGCATCGCCGCTGACCGGTTGCGGTTGCTGCCGCTGCTGTGGGTCTTGCTGCTGGCCGCCGGGTGTGCCGGCCGGCGGCTGCCGCCGCCGGTGCTGCCGGCGGCTCCCGCCGCCGCCGCTACCGCCTGGAAACTGTTCGTCCCGCTGGAGGACTTCGAGGCCCGGGGCGTCATCCGGCTTGCCGCTCGCGACGGTACCCGGCACGCTTCCCGGGTACAGATCGCCGGACGTTACCCGTCGCGGCTGGAGATCCGCTGGCTGACACCCTGGCAGACAACGGCTTGGCGGTTGTTGCTGGTGGAACGCGAGTTCTGGCTTACCGATGCCGATAACGGGGTGACCCGCCACGGCTTCGCCGCTGCCCGCACCGCCGCTGCGGCGGCTGAAAACGGCGACGGGTTTCTCGCCTACGCCGGTCTGCTGGCCGACTGGGCGTTGCTCTTCGCGCCGCCGGATGGTTTTTCGGTTTCCGGGGGCGCGCCTGCCGCCGGTGATACGGCCGATCGTCCCCGCACCACTTTCCTGGTTGACGGCGACGGTCTCCCGGCGGGCAAAATCATCCGTTTTGCCGCTGGCCGCGAATGGCACGTGACCTACGATCGGTTGCTGGAGACCCCCGACGGCCGCTTTCCGGAGCGGTTGACCCTCTGCTGGCGCGGCGGCAGCCTCGAGATTTCATGGCCCGTCGTGCGGTTCGACCCGATCACGGATCGGGATCGCTTTCGCTATCGCGATGTGGGGGAGTTCGAACTGCGCGAGGTAATGAATTCCGGGAATCCGGACAACTGATCCGGGCGGATCATTTTTACCGGTTTGTTGAACAAACGCTCTAATATGGTTGCAGAGGTGGTAGTTAATGTGTTATCTGCATGTACTGTTTGCTGGTGTTTAACAGGTTTTAAATCGTCGTGCATATGGTTGTGTAAAGGGAAAAAAAACACCGAATCAGCCTTGTGCCGGAGCATGATCGAAAGGAAGTTCACCGTATGTCAGACTGCGACCTTCTGATTCTCGGCGGCGGCCCTGCCGGCCTTACCGCCGGGTTGTACGCCGCGCGGGCACGGTTGCATGCCGTGCTGCTGGAGCGGATGATGATGGGCGGGCAGATCGCCACCACCGAAACGCTGGAAAATTATCCGGGCTTTCCGGAGCCCCTTGCCGGGGCTGAACTCGGTCCGCTGTTCGAGAAGCAGGCGCAGCAGTTCGGTCTCGATGTGCGCCGGTTCCAGGAGGCCGCGGCGCTTGAGCGGCACGAATCCGGGTTCAGTGTTGCCCTTGCCGACGGCAGCCGGATCACCGCCCGGGCACTGATCGCCGCCATGGGCACCGAGTGGGTAAAGTTGGGCATTCCGGGTGAAGACAACCTGCGCGGTGTCGGGGTATCGTATTGTGCCACCTGTGACGGTGCCTTTTTCCGCGACCAGGAGATCGCTGTCATCGGCGGCGGCAATTCGGCCATCGAGGAGGCCCTCTTTCTGACCAAATTCGCCCGCCGGGTACACGTGGTCCACCGGCGCGACACCCTCAGGGCGGAGCGCATCGTCCAGGAGCGGGCCTTCGCCAACGATCGCATCGCCTTTGTCTGGAACCATGTCCCGGTAGCCATCCGCGGCGAGAGTGCGGTGGAGGGGCTGGAGGTGCGTGATGTGAACCGCGGTGAAACCACCGTGCTGCCGGTTACCGGGGTGTTCATCTATATCGGCATGCGGGCCAATACCGCGCTGCTCCAGGGTCTGGTGGCGATGGATGACCGCGGTTTCGTTGCCGCCGGGGAGGATACCGTGACGACGTGTCCGGGGCTCTTCGCTGCCGGTGATATCCGTCAAAAGCCGCTGCGGCAGGTGGTAACCGCAGTGAGCGACGGTGCCGTGGCGGCGGTGATGGCGGAAAAATACCTCGAAAACCTCGGCGACGAGTAAGCGGTCGGCGGGATGCGATACACTGCCTGGCGCCGGAAGATGGTTGAGGAGCAGGTTGCGGAGCGCGGGATCACCGATCTGCGGGTGCTGGCCGCGATGCATGACGTGCCGCGCCACGCCTTTCTGGATTCCGCCCTCGCGGACCGGGCCTACGGCGACCACTCCCTGCCCATCGGCGAGGGGCAGACCATGACCCAGCCCTATGTCGTCGCCTATCTCCTCGCCCAGCTGCGGCTTACCGGCCGGGAGAAGGTGCTGGAGATCGGCATGGGGTCGGGCTATCTGTCGGCACTGCTCAGCCGTCTGGCGGAGCGGGTGTTCGCCATCGAGAAGTACCGCTCCCTGGCAATTCCCGCCCGGCAGCGCCTGGAACGGCAGAACTGTCACAACGTTGTGGTGCGTATCTTCGACGGCACCTACGGCTGGAGCGACGAGGCGCCCTTCGACGCCATCGTCGTATCCGCCGTCGCCGCCCGGCTGCCGGTGCCGCTGGTGGAACAGCTTGCCGTTGACGGGGTGATGGTCATTCCTCTGGAAACGACCACAGGCCAGTTCCTCTTTCGGGTTACCCGTGACGGTGACGGCGGAATCTGCCGGGAGCGCCTGATTCCATGCAGCTTCGTGCCGCTGGTGGGGCGTCATGCCGGAGCCTGACCGCCGTCTGCGGACGGGGGTGTCCGGCGGCGGAGATGCCGTCGAACCCGTTCCGGTCATCGCCGGAGCGACCGGGTTACGGGCCGGACGCGGATGCAAAGCGCAGGGATATTCTGGATGATTGGCGGCGGGAAAGGGCGTGGAGCATGGCTGAAAGCAGAAACAGCGGCGGCTATCTCGATGAGCAGGAGGTGCTGCGGCAGTATCTCCGGGATGTGCGGGGTATCTCGCTGCTGAACGAGGAAGAGGAGATATCCCTGGCGCGGCTGGTTCAGGCGGGCGATGTCGATGCCAAGCGGCGCATGATCGAGGCCAATCTGCGGCTGGTAATCCATCTGGTGAAGAAGTATGTCAACCGCGGTCTGCCGGTCTCCGACCTGGTGGAGGAGGGCAATCTGGGGCTGATCAAGGCGGTGGAACGATTCGATCCCGAACGCAACTGCCGTTTTTCCACCTACGCCGTCTGGTGGATTCGCCAGTATATGAAACGGGCGATTATTAACCAGAGCAAGGTGGTGCGGCTGCCGATCCATGTGATGGAGGAATTCAACCTCTATCTCAAGGGCTGTCGCGAGTTCATCAAGGATAACCATCGCGACCCCAGCCTCGAGGAGGTTTCCGAATACCTCGGTCACGAGTTCAGCACCATCCCGGCGTTTCTCAATTCCTACAACCAGATGGTGCGGCTGTCTCCCGGGCGTCAGGATGACGACGAGAGCGGAACGATGTCCCTCGATCAGTTGCCGGATACCGACGGCGACACGCCCCATGAACATCTGCACCGGGTGATTCGCCTGAAGACCATACTCTTCTGGCTCCGGGAATTGAACCACAAGGAACGACACATCATCATCCATCGCTTCGGTCTTTACGGCACCGAACAGAAGACCTTGGAGCGCATCGGCAAATCTCTCGGCCTGACCCGGGAACGCATCCGCCAGATCGAGGGCGGCGCCCTGGTCAAGCTGCGGCAGATCATCGAGCGCCAGCAGCTGAGTTTCGATGATATTCTGTAGCGGATCCGCGGTACTTGTCGAAATACGGCATAATGGAAGGGACCGCAACGGCTCCGGATTCACTCTTTTTGAAGTAATGGAACCCCGGGATGAGTAATATTCTCGACCGCATCGATTCCCCGGATGATCTCCGGTTGCTTGCCCGCGGTGATCTGCCCGGGCTGGCGGCGGAGTTGCGGCAGCGCATCATCGATACCGTCTCTCGCACCGGCGGGCACCTGGCGCCGTCGCTGGGGGTGGTGGAACTGACCATCGCGCTGCATTATACCTTCAATACCCCCCGTGACCTCCTGGTCTGGGATGTCGGCCATCAGGCCTACGCCCACAAGCTGCTTACCGGCCGCCGCGACCGGTTTTCCACCCTGCGTCAGGCGGGCGGCCTGAGCGGCTTTCCCAAACGTGAGGAAAGCGTCTACGACACCTTCGACGTCGGCCACAGCAGTACCTCCATCTCCGCGGCGCTCGGTATGGTGCTGGCCCACGAGCGTCGGGGGGAAGATGACCGCCGGGTGGTGGCGGTGATCGGTGACGGTTCACTCACCGCCGGCCTGGCTTTCGAGGCCATGAACCATGCCGGCGCCCTCGATCGCAACCTGATCGTGGTACTCAACGACAACGAGATGTCCATCTCGGCCAATGTCGGTGCCCTGTCCGGTTACCTCAACCGGCTGATGACCGGGGAGACGGTGAACCGCTTTCGTCATGACGTCAAATCGGTGCTGACGCACATCCCGGCGGTGGGCAACAACATCTTCAAGATGGTCAAACGTGCCGAGGGTACCTTCAAGAACTTCATGGTGCCGCTGGGCACCCTCTTCGAGGATCTTGGCTTCCAGTACGTCGGGCCGCTGCCCGGGCACGAACTCGGCGATCTTGTCGATACCTTCCGCAACCTGCAGAAGCTCGAAGGCCCCATCCTGGTCCACGTTATCACCAGAAAGGGGAAGGGCTACCGGCCGGCGGAAGAACGTCCGGAAAAGTTCCACGGCATCGGTCCCTTCGATATCACCACCGGCGCGGTGGACAAGAAAAAGAACGCCCCGCTCTCCTATACCGAGGTTTTTGGTCGCACCCTTGCCCGGTTGGCCGTCGACGACGAACGGCTGGTGGGGATCACCGCGGCGATGCCGGCGGGTACCGGCATGGAGATTCTCGCTCGCGATTTTCCCGAACGGGTATATGACGTCGGTATCGCCGAGCAGCACGGCGTGACCCTGGCAGCGGGGATGGCAACCCAGGGGATGAAACCTTTCGTGGCGATTTATTCGACTTTCATGCAGCGGGCTTTCGATCAGGTGGTGCATGATGTCTGTCTGCAGCGGCTCCCGGTCGTTCTGTGCCTCGACCGCGGCGGTCTGGTGGGCGAGGACGGGCCGACCCATCATGGCATGTTCGACCTCTCCTATCTGCGGCTCATCCCCGACCTGGTGATCATGGCGCCGAAGGATGAAAACGAGTTCCAGCACCTGCTGAAGACCGCCCTCCATCTCGACGGCCCGGCGGCGATCCGCTATCCCCGCGGCAGCGGCCTGGGGGTGGAACTGGACCAGACCTGGCGCTGTCTCCCCGTCGGTTCCTGGGAGGTGCTTGCCGATGGCGCCGCCGGCGCCGTGCTGGCGGTCGGTTCCGTTGTTGCTCCGGCGCTGGCCGCCGCCCGACGGCTGGCGGCGGAGGATCCGGCGCGGGCGTTCACGGTGGTCAATTGCCGTTTCGTCAAGCCGCTCGACGGGAAACTGCTCGACCGACTATTGGCGGAGATGCCGTTCCTGCTTACGGTGGAGGAGAACACCATTGCCGGCGGTTTCGGTTCTGCGGTGGCCGAGTATGTCGCCCGCCGGCCGGGCGGGCGCGGTACCCGGGTGACGCTCCACGGTCTGCCGGATCGCTTCGTCGAACACGCCCCCCTGGCCCAACTGCGGCGGCGCTACGCCCTCGACGAGGAGGGGATCTATCGGCGGTTGCTCGAAGAACTGTCAGGGGAGGCTGATGATGGCCGTAATCCGTCTTGAAGACTGTCCCGAATTCATCGCCGGCGATGGCTGCCGGCTGCGGGAGATGCTGCACCCTGACAAGGCGGACCTGCGTTTGCGCTACAGTCTCGCTCACGCCACGGTTGCGGCCGGGGAGAGCACTGCAGCGCACCGGCTCACGACCAGTGAGGTTGTACTACATCATTGCCGGGCGAGGGCGGATGCACCTCGACGGCGAGGTCCGTGAAGTCGGTCCCGGCGACACGGTCTGCATCCCGCCCCGGGCGGTGCAGTACATCGACAATACCGGCACCGGCGACCTGGTTTTTCTGTGCATCGTCGATCCGGCCTGGCGGCCGGAGGACGAGATGGTGCTGTAGGGCGGCATGGTGGCTCGTTCCACCCCTCCCATTGACATTCGGGGCGGATCCGGTATCAGGTGTCGGGAACGGGGCCGGCAGGCCGGGGTTCGCAATCATCCACCCGGCATGGGAACGGTCAGGCCGGCGGTGCGGCGGTAGAAATGGCGATGAACGACAAACGCAGACATCCGCGGATCGAAGAACAAAGCCGGGTTTCCGTGACCGTCATATACGCTCCCGCCGCCGCCGCGCTCGAGGGGCAGACGTTTCATTGCCTGACCCGTGATCTTTCGGTCGAAGGGTTGAGATTCTGCGTTCACTCCCCCGTTCCCGTCGGCACCCGGCTGTGGCTGGCGGTTGATTTCGATGAAATATCGGAACATTTCCAGCATCTGGGGGAAGTGAAATGGGTCCAGGAGCGTCATGAAGGGGTGCTGGTGGCGAAAATGATCGGCGTCCGCCTGTTGGAAACCGAGGGCGGTCCGGAAGCGGCGGCGCGATGGAAACGCCTGTTGCTGCAGAAGAACCTGCTTGCCTGAACCTTCGACGCCCAGGTCCGGGCCTTCGCGAGCAGCCGAAATTAATCCCGTTATGGGGTGTCCACCGGCTTTCCGGCTTTCCTTTACCCGCTGTTTCTGATGGTCTTTACAGGCGAAACCTCTTCAGGAGTCAGGAGTTTTTCTTCTGACTTCCGGTTCCTGACGGCTGATCCGCGAATCCGGCGCCGATCAGGTCGATGCCGGCGGAGGCCAGGTAGCCGGCTTCCACCCAGTTTATCAGCCAGGTGAAGCCGGGTTTTTTCTGAATTTTGCCGCCATCCAGCGGGTGGTTTCCGTGGCCGGACCGGCGGTGCCGTCATCGCGGACCAGGCTGACGGGAGCGAAGGTATAGATGATGTCGACGGATGGATCGTGGTCGTATTTCCTGATCAGGGACTGGTATTCTGACAGGGTGCTGACGGTTTCCGCGCCGACGAAGCGGATGGGCAGGGAATCCCGGTGGGCGGCGATACAGGCCTCGTTGACCTCCCCCATTCGGCCGATGAACGGGGTGGCGCGGGAGTAGATGATCACCGCGGTTTCGGCGGTCGGAACGAGGCTTTTGATCAGTCTCGGGTTCTGGATCAGTTCATGTTCCTCGGTGACACCGGTGACGTTCTTGCCGGGACGCTCCCGGTTTTTCATGAATCCGGCGGTGCGATTGCAGAATTCCACCGGGACATTGGTCCCGCCGAAGAGGATCGGCAGCCCGGTGCCGACCGGCGGCGGCAGCACGTGTTCGACGGCGTTGTCGTCCATGAGGACGAGCATGTCCGGCCGCAGGCGGGTGATTTCCGCCCCTGCCAGCCGCGCGCGCTCACGGATTGCCGCCGCGGTAATGTGGGTGTTCTGGGTATCCATGGTAGTAATGGTACAGGTCCAGCCACTCGCCGTCCCGGTATCCGGCATCAGCCAGATCCCGGAGCATGCCCTCTTCGATGGGGGCACCGCAGCCGTAGCCTCGTTCGTAGCTCTGGATGACACGGAGCCGGAACCAGACGGCGGCCGGGGCCTGGGCAAGACTTTCGTACAATGTGTCGGCGGCGGTCAGGATGTCCACGGGGATTTCGATACCGAGCTGCCGCGCCCGCTCCAGGTTGCATACCAGTGCCTGTTCCCGGACGTCGGCGATGGGAATGTCGCCGGCCGTGGTACCGGTGAGGATGGCGGCGTCATCTTCCCGGCCTGTTCACCCATGGCGTGGAAATCCACCGCCGCGCCGCCGAACATGCCGCGCTGGGAGAAGTAATAGTTGATCGTCATTTCCGGCTTTTTCGCATAGGTGAACAGCCAGGAAAATATCTCGTCGGTGGTGACGGTGCGGCCGTCGGCGGTTTTCAGTGAACCCACCACCGGATAGGTGGCGCCGATTTCGGGATCGTTGTTGGTTTCCAGGATGGCACGTTTGAATGCTTCGAATTCACCCACCTGCCGGCAGACCGCGGTGACCGGAGCGTCGGCCAGGGAGGCCTCCGCTTCGATTTGCCGACGGAGGGCATTGCCGGTGGGCGTCGCGTCGAGAATAACTGCCACCCGGTGCAGGCCGTTGATGGCATGCATCACGTCAAGCGCATCGCCGAAATGGAGTTTTTCGTAGACGCCGGTGACGTTCCCGCCTGGTTTTTCCCGGCTTTCCATGAATTTTTTCTCCCGGTTGTAATCCTCCGGCTGGCCGTTCATGCCGGAAAACACCACTGGGATATCACCGCCGGCCAGGGGCAGCATGGCGGTGCGGGTGGCGTTGTCGTCGATGGTCACCACCAGATCGGGGCGGAAGGTCTGAGGCCGCTCCCGCGCCTGCCGGCCGCGTTCGGCGATCTGTTCGGGCGTGTTCCAGGTCTTCTTGGTATCCATGAAAAATTGGTCGATGACCAGGTTCTCGCCGTCATGGAAACCGGCGGCATCGAGGGCGCCGATCACGCCGTCGGCCTGGGGCTGGCCGCATATCTGGCCGGGTTCTTAGCTGTGGACGATGAGTACGCGGTGAAAACCGCCCGGGGGCGCGGCGCCGGCGGGATGCGGTCGTGCCGTCAGCAGGACCGCGATAACTTTGAGGCTGAAAATCGCTGTCAGTTCCGTGAATTGCGATCTGCGGGTATGGGGCATCGTTTCCCTCCTGCTGCAAAACCGGATGTCGTAATGATTCTTGAACCATCGGGGCAAGGGATACGGAACTTTAGCATGAAGATCAGGCATGACGGCTTCATGAGGTATGGAGCGTCCCCGGATCCGCCGACCGGCGGATCCGGGGACGGGGGCCGGCGACGTTTCAGTACCCGCCACCGAGCATCGCCTCCTTCAGCCGCTGGTCGGCGGGATTGTCGCCGAGCCAGACGGCCCACAGGGCGGTCATGAAATCGGCGCCGGGGATGGTGCCCTTCTCGCTGCCGCTGATGGATACCGTGGTGCCGTTGCCGGGCCGGTAGGTGAGAACGACCTCGTCACCCTTGTGCATGTCGGCATCGAACCAGGAATTGAAGCGGTCGAGACGTTCCTGCAGGGTGTTCAGGCGTTCCTGGGAGTTGTTGAAGAAACCCTCGTTCCAGGCTTCCACCATCTTTTCCCGGCCCACTTTCTTGTAGACGAAGACCATGCGGATCTGTTTGGCGACGTCGGTCTCGATGGCGGCACGGGCCTCGGTGGCTCGCTCCGGCAGGTAAAGACCGGCGACGTAGACCGAGATGATGAGCTTTTTGCGGATACCGGCGCCGTTGAGGGACAGGTCGGCATCGCCGGCGGCGATCTTGTCCGGCAGGTTCACGCCCTTGATCTCCACCGCCTGGAGCATCGTCGGCGCCGTGAACAGGATCATCAGGGTACACAGCATGGTGGTGAGGGTAAGCAGTCGCTTCATGGGAGGTTCCTTTCTCTGCATCCGGTTTACAGGTTCAGGTGGCGGCGAAGCAATTCTTCCGTGGATGAGTGGATGATGGTTTCGTTGTTGCCGTCGCGTTGCGGATCACGGCGGCGCGCCGGCCTCGGGAGGGTCGGGGCGTAACCGGCGGAATTCCACCGGTGCCACCGCCAGCCGGCGGCAGATATTGCGTTCCCGTTGCAGGGGTTGCCAGTCCAGCAGCAGCGTGGCGATACCCTCCCAGAGCGATACCCAGGCGGCCACCGTCAGGCCCTGGGCGAAGACCTCGGCGGTGACGCTGGCGCTCACCGGCAGGCGGCGTCCGGCAAGGATGGCGAGCAGCAGCAAGCCGGTGCCCAGCGCCATCAGGAGTAGCGTCCGGCGGATGAGACGGCCGATGGCCCGCTGTTCCCGGTGGCCGAGGTAGATGAAATAGCTGTTGATGCTGCGGCGCACCCGCTCCCGGCCGATTTTAGTGACCGGGGCCGACAGGCAGATGCGGATGATAAATCGTTGTCGGCCGATCTCCCGGGCGCATTCCAGCAGATAGGCGGCGAAGTTTTCTTCCAGGTCTTTTTTCAGATAGGGCGCCGTCCGATCGAAATGTTCGTAGAGATCTTCGATGCCGCGTACCGCGGCGTCGATTATCAGCCGGTTGTCCGGCGTCCGTTCGTAGCGCGCGAGGATGGATGTCCGGCTCATGGTTCGGGGTTCACCCCAGGCGCCAGAGCGGCAGGCCGGTGGGTTCGTCGAACGCCCGGTGCAGACCGGGGCCGGAAAAGCTTGTCACCAGCAGTTCGGTGGCGAAGATGACGGTGCCCGGCGCCAGGTGGCCGCCGTATGCCCGGCCGTCGGCGTCCGCCAAGGTCAGGTGGGCGTGGACCATGGGTTCACCGTCGCGCAGCGAGATGTTTCCCAGCAGGCAGGTGATCTCCAGCGGCCGGTCGAGATCGAAGAAGCGGTATTCCCGCGCCGCCTGGTCGTAGTAGCCGAGGCGGGCCCGCTGCACCGCACCGATGCCCTCCACCCGCCCCAGGACGATGTGCCGTTCGCGGCAGAAATCGGCAATCTCCCCCAGCAGGTCGGCGCCGTGGGCCAGGCGTCCCAGCCAGGTCTGGACGGGTTCCATGGGTCGCAGGTCGGCCATGGCTTCATTCCTTTCCTGTGCGACTTGGATTCACTGTTTGCCGGCGCCAAAGACCCGTTTCAGTATATCCGTTGTCCGGCGCACCGGATCGGTGCGGATGGCGGCTTCCTCCCGGGCGAGCCAGGCGAAGATGCCGTTCATGCCCCGGTCCACCACATGCCCGGTGAGGTCGGCACGGACGTCCGGCACCAGCGGGAACTGCCGGTATTTGGCCATCACCTGATCGTAGAGTTGTACCGCGCCCACCCGGCCGAGGGCATTGTCGATTACCGGGCGCATCTTTTCCGCCAGCGGTGGCCCCATTTTGCCTTCCAGGTAGCGGGTGGCGGCGTCGTCGGGACCGCGATAGATCTGCTGGACATCGTCGATGGTCATCTCCTCGATGGCCTGCCGAAACAGCTCTTTCGCCGCCGGCGTCGCTTCCTCGGCGGCGCGGTTGAGCTTCAGTTCCAGGTCGTCCACCATGCCACCGAAACCGAATTTCCGCATGGCGGCGGCAACGGTTTCCAGCTTTTCCGGCAACGGGATATGGATCAGCGGGTCGGCGTTGAAACCGTCAACGGTCCCCAGTCGTGCAACCACCGCGTCGGTGCCCACCCGCAGCGCCTCGCGCAGGCCGGCGGTGATTTCACCGGTGGACAGCGGTGCCGCCGCGGTAGTGCCGGAGTGGGTCGCGCCGCCGGTCTGCTCAAGGATTTGCCGTCCCCTCTCCAGCCACGAGTCCGCGGCTGCGGCTGGGTTCGCCGTTGTCGGCACCAGGCTGAGCGTTGCCGTCGCGATCAGCAGCGTTGTTGCCCGCAAAATCCGCCCGAATGTTTCCGCCATGATGTCAGTCATTGCCCGCGTCCCTCCGTGGTTGGCTGCCGTTCCGCCGGACGGTTGTTCATTGTTGTGATGATAACTCGTCGATCTGCGCCGTCGTGGATACCGGCCGGCGGCACCGGCGGGAATGGCCGATATCCGATCTCGCGTCGTGCTGGCCATGAGTATAACCCGTCGGCGTCGAAATGCAACGGCACCGTCAGTGCCGTCCCGCGTGCAGCCGGTGCTGTACATGGCGTACCGGAGCCGAGGTAGCGGTGAAGGTCGAAGTGCCGGACCGCGGTCAGCTTGGGTCGTGTGCCGATGCAGACGGAGAGGGCAAACAGCGGCAGCAGGAACAGGATAACGCCGGCGGCAATGATTGCCGGTCGGCGGGGCAGTGACGGAATGCTGCCGGGATGATTCATTCGTTGTTCCTCCGCAGTGCGACGGCGTGGGGCTCGAGGATCGTGCGGGCGGCGCGGTAGCCGCACTCGATGAGCGCGGGAATCTGGTCGGTATCGATGATGTTGAAGCCGGAGAGATCGGGGGTGATGCGGATGTCCGCCTGGTCGGTTTGCAGGCGGGTGATGTTCATCATCGTCAGCACAACGGTGTTGGTGAGGATGTCGATGATGTGTTTGGGAGGTTCGAAGGAATGGAACGCGTGCAGGTTGACGCCGATGACCGTTCGGACGCCCATCTCCCGGAGTGGTGAAACGGGAACGTTTTCAGAGATGCCGCCGTCGATGAGCATGCGGTCGCCGATCTCCACCGGGATATAGACCCCGGGGATGCAGGTGCTGGCCATCACCGCCGCGGCGGTGTCGCCCTCGGTGAGCACCACCTTGCGGCCACTGCTGATGTCGGTGGCGATGATTGCCAGGGGGATGCGGGCGGCGCTGATGTCCGCGTGGCCCAGCAGGCTGACGATGGTTTTGCCCAGTTTGCCGTTGGACAGCAGACCGTACTGGGAGAGGGAGACGGCGGAGATATCCATCCAGTCGAGTCCGGTGACGATATCGCGAATCTCGCGCCAGCCTTTGCCGAAGGCGAAGAGGGTGCCGATGAAGGCGCCGACGCTGGTGCCGGCGATGCCGTCGACGTGGATATCGAGTTCCTCAACCGCCCGCAGGACGCCGATGTGGGCCGCGCCGAGCACCGCCCCGCCGCCCAGGGCGAGGCCGATTTCCGGGGGTTTCATCATGCCGCGGATGTCCTTGCCGTGCGCCGTTCGGCGTTGAGACTCAGCAGGTTGCCGGCAAGCATCAGCGCTGCGCCGGCGGGAACGAACCAGGCCAATGGTTCCTGATAGCAGAAATAACCGATCACTGCAATAAGCGGCAGGCGGAGAAAATCCAGCGGTACCACCACGGTGGCGTCGGCGAGTTTCAGCGCCCGGGTCATGCAGTAGTGGCCGGTGAGGGCGGTGACGCCGACGGCCAGCACCCAGGGCCACCGGGCCGGCGACGGCGTCGCCCAGTGGGTGAGGGAGGGCAGCAGGCCCAGGGGCAGTTGGATGGCAGTCATGTAGAAGAGAATGATCAACGGTGGTTCGGTGCGCGCCAGCCGGCGGGTGAGGGTGTGGGAGAGGGCGTAGCCCGCGGCGCCGCCGAGTACCGCCAGCGCCGCCGGATTGATTGCCCCGAGCCCCGGCCGCAGGATCACCAGCATGCCGGCGAAGCCCATCGCCACCGCTCCCAGGCGCGGCCCGGTAAGCCGTTCCTTCAGCAGCAGCGCCGCCATCAGCGCGGTCCAGACGGGGACGGTGAACTCGATTGCGAACACCTCGGCGAGGGGGATGGCGGCGATGCCGAAAAACCAGCCGAACTGGCCGCCGAAATGAGCCAGATTGCGGATCAGATGAAGCCCGAAACGATGTCCGGAGAACAGGGGCAGCTGGTGGCGGCGCAGCAGCCACAGGCTGATTATGAGTCCCACGAGACTGCGGTAAAAAAGGATCTGGAAGGTGGACAGTTCCGCCGCCAGCTCGCGGCCGCCCACCGCCATCGCCACAAACGAGACCAGCGTGCCGGACATCCACAGGGCGGCGCTGACAGCTGGGCTGAACCTCATATTTCCCGGCATGATCAATCCGGTTCCAGCTCGCCCCGGGGGGTTATCCGCAGGATGGTGTACTGGGGTGGCGACTGCTTGAAACTGCCGAAAATGTGGACCGGTTCATCCTGCCGGCAGAAGATCTCGGCCTGCCGGATCAGCTTCCGGGAGAGGAAGAAGATGTTGAGCTCCCTGATCTCTTCCAGTCGCGCCATGGTGATGGTACGGCCGTCGGCGTGGTTGCGGGGTTCGCAGTCGCGGAGGCGGCCGGATACGGTCATGCTTTCCGGTGTTTCGAGCCGGCGGAAAAGTTCCGCCGTTGCCGGCCGTTCAGCTTCGGCAAACATCTCGCGGGCGATGAGTGACGGCTTGAAGACGGTCAGCTCGCCTTCGATGAGTACCCGGGACTGGCAGGGTGGTGCCTCACTGGCGGTATCACCCCAGGCACAGAACATCCAGTCGGGATACTCCTCGGTCTGGTAAACGGTATAGGGTCGGCCGCCGACCATGCTGGCGGCCGTCTGGCAGATGGTGGCAACGATCTTGCCGGTGTGTTTCATGGCCTGTTTCACGGTGACCTCCCGTTTCCTTTTGCAAGGGATGTCATGCCTGCCAGCAGGGGGTGCCGCCGATGGCGATGGCCGCGATCGCCCGGTACGTATCCGCTCAGGGGGCGGGGAACGCCGGCGGCTGCCAGCGGGCGGCGTCGACGATCGACCACAGGTGGACGATCCAGCCGAGCCAGATGATCCACAGGACCGCGGCGAGGACAAACTGGACCGCGGCGAGGATTACCCGTCCCTGCAGCAGCTGGCCGAGGCCGGGGATGAAGAAACTGCACAGGGCGGCGATGACGTTGCCGGCGGAACCCTGTCCGGTCATTCTCGTTCTCCTTCGTTGATACCGCGGCGGCGAAACCGTCAGCGCTGGTAGGCCTCCATGCCGGCGAGTATATCCTCCAGGTGGATGCGCTTGTTCACCGCGTTTTCCAGCTGGGCACTCAGCGCCCGGCCGGTGGCACAGGCGGCCACCTTGATTCCCTTGCGGCGCAGGGTGACGGCCAGGTGGGCGAAGTCGCCGTCACCGGTGACCAGCACCACCCAGTCGGGCATGATGTCGGTGGACAGGTCCATGGCGTCGATGGCCATCAGGGCGTCGACGTTGGACTTGTAATGGCCGGGATCGGTGGGCGCGCCGTCCTTGGTGACCACCAGGAAACCGAGCTGCTGCAGTTTGCGGGCAAAGCGTTCCTTGCCGCTGCGGCGGTCCTGGAGTTCCGGCACTGCCGGCGGCAGGCCGATATAGACCACCATCTCCACCAGCCGGGGTGCGGAAAAGCTTGCGAGGATATGCTGCCGCAATACCTCCCAGTCAAGATTGCGACCGTATTCCTGGGCCGCGCCGGTGGCGTTGGATTCGTCGACGAAGATCATTATGCGATCCATGTGGTTTTCCTCTGGTCGAATGCCGGTTTTTTCCGGTCCGGTACCGGTGAAAATGTTACGGGACGGTTTCGGGGGCGGTTTCTCCCGCCGGCCGGCGGGACCGGCGGAATGCGGGGACCCGGCATGCATCCCCGGCCATATGCTGTTGCTACATATCATGAATGCCGGTTGCGTAACAACTCCATCTTCTGCATTGTGCCGCCTGCCGGGTCTATACGGCCAGAGCCGACGCCTTTGCCAATTTTCGTAACCGGTTATGGAGTATGTACGGTGCCGTCTATTTTCGGCACGTTCTGGCAGTTGTCGCGGTTCCATCAAGATCTGGTTTCATCATTGCGCGGGATGCGGAAATTTACTTGACATTAAATATAATTATGTTTTATGAGGTTCTACTTTGCAAGGTCATGCTTTGTCATGCGAAGTATACCTTTACTGACAATGCCGGCCCCGGGGCCGGCCGGGTGCCGGAGCGGGGTTGATGGAGCAGTTGGGCCGGCGTATCAGGGCACTGCGAAAACAGCAAGGGCTCACGCTCAGGAAGGTGGCGGAACTGGCGGGCTGCAGTGATGTTTTTCTGTCCCAGGTGGAACGCAGCCTGGCGAGTCCGTCCATCGCTTCACTGAAGAAGATCGCCAATGCCCTGGAGGTCAGCATCATCGACCTCATCCAGGACAACCCGGCGGTGGAGGAACAGGTGGTTACCCGGCGTGCCGACCGGGTGGAGTTCAGGTTTCCCCGTGCCGAAGTCTACAGCCAGTTGCTGGCCCGCAATGTCAAGCGCAAGTCGATGCAGCCGCTGTACAAGGTGGTGCGTCCCGGATCCGGCAGCGAAGGGGAGTACTGCCACCATGGTGAGGAGTGGGGGCTGGTACTCGAAGGCGCGCTGGAGTTGACCGTCGACGGGCGGGAATATCACCTCGAGGCGGGGGATTCCTTCTACTTCAATTCCTCACATCAGCACGGCTATGAAAACCGCGGTGCGGTGGACACGGTACTGATCTGGGTCATCTCACCGCCGACTTTTTGAATTTCCGGGGTGACGGTGGCCAAACGTGTCCGCCCGGCAATATAACGGCAAACAAGGAGGAGGTACGCGCAATGAAAAGATTTTTTGCCATTTTGACGGTGATCCTGATGCTGGCCGGCCTGCTGCCGGCGGCGCCGGCGACGGCGGCGGAACCGGTGAAGATCGGTTTCGTCTACATCATGTCCGGGCCCTTCGCCACCTACGGACAGTTCGCCAAGAAGGGGGCCGAGCTGGCCATCGACGAGATCAACAAGGCCGGCGGCATTCTCGGCCGTCCGGTGGAGGCATGTTTCGAAGATTCCACCGGCAAGCCCGATGTCGCCATGCGCGCCATCCGCAAGCTGGTCTATCAGGAGAAGGTTGACTGCCTCATCGGCCTGGATTCCAGCGGCGTCGCCAAGTCGGTCGTACCCTCCATCGCCCAGCTGAAAACCCCGCTGATCATCACCCATGCAGCCACCCCCGATGTCACCGGCACTGTCTGCAACCGCTACACCTTCCGCATCTCCCTGAATCTGGCCCAGAATGTCAAGACCGCCGCCCTGCTGGCGGCCCGGACCGATGCCAGAACCTGGACCACGGTGGGTCCGGACTATGCTTTCGGCCACCAGAGCTGGGAATATTTCCAAAAATATCTAGCCGAAATCGAGCCCGGGGCGAAGTTTTTGCCCAAGGACCAGATCGCCTTTCCGCCTTTCAAGACCACCGACTTCAGCGCCTACATCACCAAGATCATGCAGACGAAGCCGGACGGTGTGCTGATCTCCCTCTGGGGCGGCAACCTCATCGATTTCGTGCGCCAGGGGGCCGAGATGGGTTTCTTCAACGGCGATTATGAAGTCCTCGTGACCCTCGGTGCGGCCACCGAGGTGCTCAGCGCCCTGGGAGACAAGATGCCCGAAGGGCTGTGGGTCGGCTCCCGCTACTGGTTCCTGGCCAACGATTCGGCGTTGAACCGGGACTTTGTCAAAAATTATCACGGCCGTTTTGGTGAGTATCCGTCCTACAACGCTCACGGTGCCTACGGCGCGCTGCTGACCTACAAGGCGGCGGTGGAGAAAGCGAAAACCGTCGACAAGGATGCCGTCGTTACCGCCCTCGAAGGATTGACGGTGGAACTGCCGGTGGGTACCATCACCATCCGGCCCGAAGATCACCAGGCGGTGACCGATGCCTGCTGGGGTAAAACCGCAGCCGATCCGGCGTATCCCATCCGCATTCTGAAGCCGATGCAGATCTTCCGGGGGGTCGACATCACCCCGCCGGCCAGCGATACCGGCTGCACCATGAAGTGACGTATGGATCCATGTAGCCTGATTGACAGGTGAGGAAGTTCCAGGGTCTCGCCGCCCGGATGCCGTCGTCCCCCCTTCGGCGCCGGGCGGCGGGACCGTTTCATGCATTTCGTGGGACGTTGTTTTCATTTCCATTTCAGGGGACGTTGTTTTGGAAACCTTCATCGCCAATCTGCTCAACGGCCTGAGCTGGGGCATGCTGCTGTTCCTCATCTCCGTGGGGCTCACCACCGTCTTCGGTGTTCTCGGCGTGCTGAACTTCGCCCATGGGTCGTTCTTCATGCTCGGTGCCTATCTGTGCATGCAGATCATGCACGTGGTACCGTCATTCTGGATCGGCATCCTCGTCGGTCCGATGTTGGTGGCGCTGCTCGGTGTCATCGTCGAACGTCTGTTGCTGCGGCGGGTCTACGGCCGTGACATCACCTTCCAGCTGCTGCTGACCTTCGCCATTCTGCTGGTGCTGGACGATGCCGTGCGCCTCGTCTGGGGGCCGGGTTACCACGTGGTGGAGGCTCCGGCGCTGCTTGCCGGTACGGTGCCGCTGTTCTTCCATTCCTACCCGGTCTACCGGCTCTTCCTGGTGGCTGCCGGCCCGGTGATCGGCGGGGCGTTATGGAGTTTCTTCCACTTCACCCGCTGGGGCCGGGTAGTTCGCGCCGCGGCGGCGGATCGCGAGATGGCCGCCGGGGTCGGTATCCGGGTACCGGCGCTGTTTACCGCCGTCTTCGCCCTCGGTACCTGGCTCGCCGCCATCGGCGGGGCGCTGGCGGCGCCGCACCAGAGTCTGGCACCGTCCATGGGCGAGCGCATTATCATCGAGAGTTTCATCGTCGTTGTCGTCGGCGGCATGGGCAGTTTCCCCGGTGCCTTCGCCGGAGCCCTGCTGCTCGGCCTGCTGGAGTCATTCGGCACGGTGTTCGCCGGCCGGGCGCAGATGGCCCTGCCGTTCATTCTCCTGGCGCTGGTCCTGCTGGTACGGCCGCGGGGTTTCTTCGGGCGGGAGGGGTAGGATCATGGACGCACGGAAATCCACTTCGCCGGCCCTGCGTGCCGGACTCGCCGCCATGGTGCTCGTCCTCGCGGCAGCGCCCCTGGTGATGCCGGTCTATTGGACCATCATCCTGACGGAAATCTTCATCATGGGGCTTTTTGCCATGAGTTTCAATCTGCTGCTGGGGTATACCGGGTTGCTATCCTTCGGTCAGGCGGGGTTCTTCGGCGTCGGTGCCTATGCCGCGGCGTTGCTGATCCTCAACAACTGTTCGTCGCTGGGGCTTATCCTTGCCGCCGGGATTCTCGGCGGCGGCGTCGCCGCGGCGGTAATCGGCTATTTCTGCGTCAAGCGCGACGAGATCTACTTCGCCATGATTACCCTGGGCTTCGGCATGATGCTCTACACCATCGCCCATAATTGGATCGAGGTCACCGGCGGCAGCGACGGTCTGCCGGTCTCCGCGGTACCGGCATTCGGCTTTGCCGGTCTGGAGATCCAGCTGGCCGAGCCGCGGAATATGTACCTGTTCGTGCTGGCGGTGAGTCTTGGCGAAGTGTATCTGCTCTGGCGGCTGGTGCGCTCGCCCTTCGGCCTGCTGCTTAGCGCGGTGCGGGAGAACAAGGAGCGGCTCGCCTTCGTCGGTGCTAACGTTGCCGTCGTCAGGCTGGTTTCCTTCACCATTGCCGGGGCGCTGGCGGGGCTTGCCGGCGGCCTTTTCTGCCTGTTCAACTGCATGGCAACCCCCGATTTCATGCACTGGAGCTATTCCGCCCGCCCGGTGTTGATGACCATCCTCGGCGGTTCCGGCATCTTTCTCGGCCCCGCCTGCGGGGCGGCGATCTTCTTCGTGCTGGAGCAGCTGATCACCAACGTCACCGAGAACTGGATGATCGTCCTCGGGGCGATTCTCATCCCGGTGGTGGTTTACTTTCCGCGGGGGATTCTCGGCACCGTCTGGGCCCGGCTGCATCGTGAGCGGGAAGGAGGGCGGTCATGACCGCCCCGCCGATCCTCAAGATCGACCATGTGGGCCACGCGTATGGTACGTTCCAGGTGATCAACGACATCTCGCTGGAGGTGCCGGCCGGCGAACTGACGGCGCTCATCGGGCCCAACGGTGCCGGTAAAACCACCTTCTACAACCTGGTATCGGGGCGTTTCCCGCCGACCAGGGGAAGGATCTGGTTCGCCGGCCGGGAGATCACCGGTATGCCGGCCCACCGCCT
This sequence comes from Candidatus Anaeroferrophillacea bacterium, assembly GCA_016933675.1. Taxonomy (GTDB): domain Bacteria; phylum Desulfobacterota; class Anaeroferrophillalia; order Anaeroferrophillales; family Anaeroferrophillaceae; genus JAFGAM01. Next base: position 27,609 of record JAFGAM010000075.1, on the reverse strand, counting down.
GGTACCCCGGGGCCTCCTGCGCTCGTTCCAGATCACCAACATCTTTCCCGACCTCACGGTGACCGAGAACGTTCTCGTGCCGTTGCTTCTGCACCACCGCCGCGGTTTTTCCTTCCTGCGGCCGCTGCGGAGCGAACGGGAGCTGTACCGCCTGGCGGCGGAGACACTGGAACAGGTGGGACTGGGGCGTTACGCCCACCGGACGGCGAGTGAACTGGCTTACGGCGACAAACGGCTGCTGGAGATTGCCATCGTGCTTTCGCGGGAGCCGAAACTGGTGCTGCTGGACGAGCCCACCGCCGGGATGAACCGCGAGGAAACGGCGCGGATGATCCGTCTCATCAAGGAGCTGGCGGACCGTTTCGGCACCACCTTCTTCCTTACCGAGCACGACATGAACGTGGTGTTTTCCGTCGCCGCGCGCATCTTCGTGCTGCACCAGGGCGGTCTCCTGGCTGCCGGGACGCCGGCGGAGATCCAGGCCGACGTCCGGGTGCGGGAAGCCTACCTGGGCGGCACGTTCGGTGACTGAATGACCGCTGTGCCGCTGGCGCCGGAAAGGTTGCCGAAAAGGCGAAACGGGATAGGTACCGCCGGGGTGCGACGCGCCGTGCTCCCGTCAACTGATTCGCGGCGCTTCCTCATCTGAGGAGCGGGCACACATCGAAGTACCCCGTCGTGGTTCAGGCGGTGCAGTGCCTGCCGGCCTGCGGCAGGCCCCGGCAGGCAACGAAGAAGATGGTGTTGTTACGCCGCCATCAGGCATTGACAACGGTAATTGTCTATGATCGAAGTATCCGATATCCACGTCTATTACGGCGAAAGCTACATCCTGCAGGGGGTGAGCCTGGCGCTGAACGGCGGCGAGATTGTCGCCCTGCTGGGGCGCAACGGCGCCGGCAAAACCACCACCATGCGCAGCATCGTCGGCTACAACCCGCCGGCCCGCGGTACCGTGGTTTTCGCCGGCGAGGTGATCAGCGGCCAGCCGGTATATGCCAACGTGCGCCGCGGCATCGGTTTCGTCCCCGAGGACCGGCGGATCTTTCCCGATCTGACGGTGACGGAGAACCTCGAGGTGGCGATGCTCCCGGCCCGGGCCGGACGGGAACCGTGGACCATGGAGCGGTTGTTCAGCACCTTCCCATTGCTGCCGCAGCTGCGCCATCGCAAGGGCGGCGCCATGAGCGGCGGCGAGCAGCAGATGCTGGCCATCGCCCGGGCGCTGGCCGGTAATCCCCGGGTGCTGCTGCTGGATGAACCCTGTGAGGGACTGGCGCCGGTGATCGTCGAGAACCTCGGCGAGATCATCGCGGCCCTCAAGGGCGATATCCCCATCCTGCTTGCCGAGCAGAACGCCCACTTCGCCCTCGGCATCAGCGACCGCGCCTACATCATCGACAAGGGGGCGGTGTGCTACGCCGGCACCGCCGCCGAGTTACTGGCTGACGAGGGTATCCGCAACCGCTACCTGGCGGTATGAGGCCGGGGCGGGTCGAACCTGGGAGACGGCCGGGGGAAGAGGGTGTACCCGTGGTTGCGACCGGTGTCGTGGCGATCCCCGCACCAATTAAACAGGGGGGGACGATGTTTTGCCGTCCCCCCGTTGTGTGACTGATTTTTGCCGTGCCGCCGGTTGTCGTCGCTGAAACGGCGGGTGGCTGCAAGCCGTGCGGTCGGAACAGCTATTCCGCGCCGCCGATGACGAAGCCTTTGGTGGTGCCGCCGGTGGACGCCGGGGTCCCGGCGATGCGTGCCAGGTAGGCGTCACCAAGCTTCTCGATGTGGCTGGCGACATTGTCAAAATAGTTCATGTGGATCTGTTCCTCGGCGATAATCTGCTCAAAAATCTTCATCGAGATGGAATCACCGTTCTCCCGGCAGGTAAGCAGGAAGTCACTGTAAATCGCCACCGTGTCGTCTTCCAGCCTGGTGTCGAAGGGGAAGATCTCGGCGAAGGGCTGACCTTTGATGACCTTGTCGGCCATGTCGGTTGACGGCTCGCCACCCAGCTCCTTGATGCGTTCGGCGAACATCTCGGCATGCCGCATCTCGTCGATGGCGATGAGCTTCATCTTGGCAGCCAGTTCGCCGTAGTCCATGTCGTCCAGAGCGTAGTGATGGTTCATGTACTGGCCGATGGCCTGCAATTCCATCTCCCGCGCCTTGTTCAGTACCTCGATTACCGCCTCCACACGTTTTTCCCGCGACTTCTTCGCCATGTCGATTCCTTTCCGGCAGTTTCATGCCTGCTGATTTCCGGTGATCCCGATATCCGGTGATTCCCATGGTCTGATGAGCTCAATCCTGACGGCACCGTACGGGCGACTGGCCGGTCGCCCGCGCCGGATTCGCGGCGCTTCCGTACCGGCGGCGTGAGCGTACGCAGCTGTACGCCGAACACCTCGGGCGGCGGCGCCACCGGGAAGACAAAGTTGTCACGAAGCCATCGACCTTGCCGGCGCGGCAACAGCGCCGGCAGGCGCAAATGCCGCGGTGCGGGGGGCGCCTCGGCAACCTGTACCAACGTATGTAATGTGCCCAGGGGCCGGTGTCAACCCGATTCGGGACAAATTTTACCGGCCGTTCGCGAATGGCGGCGACATGCCGGGATCGGGATGGCCGAATTTGTCCGGGAGGATGCCCGTGGGTGCCGACCGGTACCCGAATGCTACTGGTAGGCCACTACCTGGTTGCGGCCGCCGTTCTTCGCCGCGTAGAGAGCCTTGTCGGCATCCCGCACCAGCTCTTCCACGGTGGTGCGCTGATGGACATTGAAACAGGCAACCCCGATGGAGGTGGTCATCCGAATCGAGCGGCCCGCCTGACCGGTGGTGAAAGCGGTTTCCTCGATGCGCTGCCGCAGTCGCTCGGCCAAATGAATGGCGGCGTAACACTGGGTGTTGGGGGCGATGATGACGAATTCCTCGCCGCCGTAGCGGGCGACGACATCCACCTCGCGGACGGTGCGCAGGATCAAATCGCCGATGCCGGTGAGGATCTGATCGCCGGTCTGGTGTCCGTGCTGGTCGTTGACCTTCTTGAAATGGTCGAGATCCAGCAGCAGGATTGCCAGCGGCATGCTGTAGCGCTGGGATTTGGCGACTTCCTCCTGCAGTCGCTGGTCGAGATAGCGCCGGTTGTAGATACCGGTCAGGGGGTCGGTGATGTTTTCCTTTTCAAGTGTCGCCAGCCGTTTGAAATCCTGGGCCGTCTGCAGCGACAGGCTGGTGACCAGGAAGACGAACAGGCTGCCGAAAAAGAAAACCGCCGGCACCAGCAGGTCCAGGGTATTGTTGCAGGTATGGCTCATGGAAAAGCCGTAGACGAGATAACCGCCGATGAAGAAGATGATCAGGATGCCGAGAACCCGCCAGCGGATGCGGATGGGACCGGGCACCAGCTGACCGATGAGCTGATGCAACGGCAGCAGGCCCAGCACCAGCAGGGTGGCACCGGAAAAAACCATCAGCTGGATGAGCAGGACGGGGATGTTCTGTGATTCGGTCATGGGCCAGAAATAGTGACGTTATTATCTTCGCTACCTGTCAGCTCGGTGGAAAGGGAATTCGCTACCTGACAGTTTGGTGGAAAGAGAATTCGTCCAGGCTTCAGGCAGCTGCAATCCGGCGGTGGCGTCTGTTGGTATATCGGCGGCCGGCGCCGGCGACTGAAACGGATTATTCGTAGATCTTTTCGTCCCGGGCCTCGGCCTCGGCGGCGTCCAGCTCGTGGTTGCGGCCCTGGCCGGCGGCGCTTCGCCGCGCGTGTTCACGGTACCACTCGTGGGCGGTGATCATTGCCATCACCTCGTTGGTGCCGGTCCAGATGGAGGCCAGCCGCAGGTCGCGGACGATGCGCTCCACCGGGAAGATGTTGGTGTAGCCGATGCCGCCCATCACTTGCAGGGCGTGGTCCGCGGCCCGCTGGCAGGACTCGGTGACGAACTTCTTGGTTTCGCTGATCAGCCGGCGGACGCGGTTTTCATCGCCGCCGGCGTCCACCGCGCGGCAGGTGGTAAAAATCATCGCGCGGCAGGCGTCCAGCAGGGTCGCCGCCTCGGCGATCTGGAACGAAACCCCCTGGAAGCGGTTCACCGGCTGCCCGAAGGCCCGGCGCCGGGAGGTGTAGGAGGTTGCCACTTCCAGGGCCGGGCGGGCGGCGCCGATGGTCATCGCCGCGGTGCCCAGGCGTTCGGGGATCATCATGGTGTTGAATACCGGGTAGGCGCCGTTAAAGGTACCGACGATGTTCTCCCGTGGCACCTCGACATTCTTGAACACCACCCGGCCGGCGCCGCCGCCGCGGCTGCCCATGAGGCCGTAGAGGTATTCCACCCCCACCCCCGGGCCGCGGTCGACGATGAAGGCGGTCAGTGCCTTGCGGGGGTCGGCCTGCGGGTCGGAATCGGTGCGGGCATAGACGAGAAAATAGTCTGCCCCTTCGGCGCCGACGATGAAGCGTTTCTGGCCGTTGAGGAGGAAGCCGCCGCCGGCTTCCGTTGCGGTGGTGGCGGTGCCGAAGAAGTCGGAGCCGCCGCGGGGCTCGGTGAGACATTCGGCGGCGAAGATCTCGCCGGCCAGCAGCGGGCGGACGTATTTCTCCTTCAGCCGGTCGGTGCCGTGCTGAATGATGGCGTCACATACCAGCTCGGCGCCGACGCCGAAGATGCAGGCGAAGATGTAGCCCAGGGTGCCCACCTCCTCCATCACCATGGCGGTGGCAACCCAGTCCAGGCCGCGGCCGCCCCATTCCTTCGGGTAGCGGCAGCCCATGAGATTGCGGCGCCCAGCCTCGCGGAGAAATTCCTGCGGGAACTGGATGCGGTCGGCGTCCATGTCGAGGATCATGTCCCGCGGTACCCAGTCCACCAGGGCGCGAACCTCGTCACGCAGGGCAAGCTGTTCGTCGGTAAGGAGGAAATCGTACATTCTTGGTGCCCCTTTTTTCTAGCTCCGGTAAAAAAGAAAAGGGGTCAGAGCCCTTGAGCGCTGGCTACCGTGGTGACGCATCCAGAAGCAGCCAGCAACTCGCGAGGCATGTGATCACGGCGCCAGTTCGATATCTACCGGATGGGGGATGATGCCCGCCGCGGTGCCGCGGCGGAAGAGTTCGCGCATGCCTTCCAGTGCCGCCGGCGGGTATTCCAGCGTGTCGCGGTTGGCATAGAGCGACAGGTAGGTATCCAGCAGCCGGCGGCTTTTGAGCGCTTCGTCTTGTCTCGTCTCCCGCGCCAGCAGGTAGTCCATCACCTCTTCACGATGTTCCAGGGCGTAAGCGATGGAGCGCCTGAGCAGGGCGGAGATGCGGGCGATGCGCTCCATTCCCAGGCCGCGGCGGATGACGTTGCCGCCCAGCGGCAGCGGCAGACCGGTTTCCTCCCACCACCAGGCACCAAGATCCAGCACCCGGTGAAAACCCCGCTGTTCGTAGGTCAGATTGCCCTCGTGAATTACCACCGCGGCGTCTACCTCGCCGGTGAAAAGCGCCTCGAAGGTGCGTTCGAATGGCGTGATGGGGATGATGCGTTCGTCAAAGTCGGGACAGATCAGGCGGAAGGTCAGGGCTGCGGTGGTCAGTTTCCCCGGAATGGAGACGCGCCGGCCGGCGAGGTCGGTAGCGGCAAGCGGTTCGCGGGCCAGTACCAGCGGCCCGTAGTTGACCCCGATGCTGCCGCCGTGGGGCAGCATGAGGTAGTGGTCCGCCAGGTGGGCGTAGGCGTGGATCGATACCGCGGTGATGTCCACCGCTGCCGCGAGTGCCGTTCGATTGAGGGTCATGGTATCGTGGCGCCGGTGCTCGAAGGTGAGCCCGCCGGGGTCGATCTTTCCTTCCAGCAGGGCGTAGAACATGAACAGGTCGTCGGCATCGACGCTGTAGGCAAGGGTGACGGGACGGTCTTCCATGTGACTGCTATCCTTGGTCAGTGACGGCTTCGCAAGCGGCTCTCCTGCCGCGGTGCCGATAAAACCGTGGTAATTGCCGCAATGCGGGCAAACCGGGTGGCGGCGTAACCGTTTAAGGTTCGCGGCGTACTGACGCCAGGGGGTTCAGAAGGCGGCAGTCAGCAACGTCAACGACGCCAGCGGCGCCACCGTTGCCAGCTCCGGCAGCATCAGATTCAGCAGGGTGCCGACGATAATCGCGGTACCCACCATGATGATGCTCGCCAAGAGCATCAGCTTCACCCCCAGTTCCTGCACCAGCACCGCGAAGGTGGCGACGCAGGGGAAGTAGATCGACAACACCGAGCAGGCGATGACCAGCTGCTTGACCGACATCCCCAGGGGTTCGAGCATGCCCACCGCCACGTCCTTGCGCAGGAAGCCGATGACCAGGGAAGAAACCGCTTCCCCCGGCAGTCCCATAAGCCCCACTACCACCGGCCGCGATACCCGTGCCAGCCAGGCGATGACGCCGAGCTGGAAGAGCAGGTTCATCAGCAGGATGCCGACCAGCACCAGCGGGATCGCTTCCATGAGAAAGCTCCTGATCCGCTGCCAGAGTTTCTTCATCAGGGTGCTGAAGTGGGGCAGGTGGTAGGATGGTACCTCGAGAAATATCTCCGGGCTGTAGCCCGGGATGAGGCGATTGAGAATCGTGCCGATGACCAGCGCCACCACCGCCAGGATGCCGTAGATGAGCAGCACGTAGGCGATGCCGTGGGGACCGACAAGGCCGATGATCATCGCCGTCTGGGCCATACAGGGGACGGCGATGGCCATCAGGGTGCCGGCAATGAACTTTTCTCGCGTGCTTTCCAGGATCCGGGTCGCCAGCGCGCCGGGGACGTTGCAACCAAGCCCGAGGATCATCGGCACGATGGCGAAACCGTGCAGGCCGATGCGGTGCATGAAGGTATCCACCAGTACCGCGAACCGGGGCAGGTAGCCGAAATCTTCGAGGAAGCCAAGCACCATGTAGAAGCTGAACACGTAGGGCAGGACCATCGCCACCGGCACATAGATGCCGGTGGTCAAGAGGCCGAGAGATTCGACAAAATCCGGCGTCGTGCCCAGCAGCAGATCGTGGATCATGCCGCTCGGAAAGGCGTAGTTTACCGTTTTGACGATGAACGGCCGGTAGATCTCCTCGAAGAAGGGGTCGAAGACGTGGCCGATGAGTCCTTCGCCGATGAAGCGGATCACCGTGAAGGCGGCGGCCAGTACCAGCAGGGCCAGGGGCAGGCCGGTCAGCGGTTTGATGCTGAGATCCTCGAGCCGGTCGATCCAGGTGTGGTGCCGATGAGTGACCCGCTGCACCTTGTTGATGATCTCCCCTACACGTTTCCAGATATCACCGTTTTTCAGGCTGCACCAGGCCGGCGGCAGAGCGGCCTGGGGCAGGCACTCGATGAGTTCCCTGATCCCTTCGGCGGTCACTGCCACCGTCGGCACCACCGGAATGCCCAGCTCCCGCTCCAGGGCTTCGACGTCGATGTGGATTCCCTTATGCCGCGCCTCGTCCCAGAGGTTGAGGGCCAGGATCATGGGTTTGCCCTGGCACATGAGCTCAAGGGTGAAGCGCAGGTTGCGCTCGAGGTTGGTGGCGTTGGCGACATTGATGATCAAATCGCCGTCGGCAAACATCTCCACCGCCACCTCTTCGGCTCGGCAGGTGGGGGAAAGGGAGTAGGTGCCGGGGACGTCGATGATGTTCAGGTGCTTTCCCTCGTACACCACGGTTCCAGCGGTGTACTCCACCGTCGTTCCGGCATAATTGGCGGTCACCACCCGGGCACCGGTGAGGCGGTTGAAGACCACGCTCTTGCCGACATTGGGATTCCCCATCAGGAGAATCCGCATGTCCTCCCGCAGTTCCATCAGATCTCCTCGACCATGATGCGGCTGGCCATACCATAGCCGATGGCCAGTTCGGTCTGGTCGATGCGGAACACCACCGGGCCGCGGAAGGGGTTGTTGCTCACCTTGTTGACAATGCTGCCGATCCTCAGCCCCATGCTGTCCAGGCGCTGGGTCATGTTCGGGCCGCCGTCGAGGCGGACGACCCGACAGCGGCAGCCGCTGTGGATGGTACTTAAAGGGCGGGTTGGTGCGGGGGTCTGATCGTTCATGTTTTTACCGTGCAAAAAAGTATGGGATTGCTAACAATATAGCCACGAAAATTGCTGCAATCAAGTGCCGCACATATTTCGTGCCGAAGATCTTCCTGCTTTTTGAAACGGCGACGGCAAGCCGGTCGGGAGACGCCGTCAGAGAGCATTCTCCATGCGGATGATTACCGTCGGGGCGGTGATTGCCGGCAGCCGGTCGATTTCCGCCAGTGCCCGCTTCAGGTTGCGCTCGCGGGCCGGGTGGGTCTGCATGACGATGGGTACCGTACTGCCGTCGTCGGAGCGCCCCTCCTGGATCACCGAGGCGATGCTGATCTGGTTGTCGCCGAGAATCCCGGCGATGGCCGACAGCACCCCGGGCTGGTCGCGGGCGGTGAAACGCAAGTAGTAATTGGTGGTAATGTCAGCGATGGGGCGGCACGGCAACTCACTTACCGCTCCCGGCTGCCAGCCGAGGTCGGGGATGCGGCGGCTGCCCTCAGTCTGCATATTGCGACCGATGTCGATGATATCGGCCACCACCGCGCTGGCGGTGGGATCCATGCCGGCGCCGCGGCCGTAGTAAAGGCTGGGGCCGAGACGGTCGGCGTCGACGTAGACGGCGTTGAAGACACCGTCGATCTTGGCCAGCATGTGGTCCGCGGGGATCATCGTCGGATGTACCCGGGACTCGATTTTATCCTCCACCATGCGGGCGATGGCCAGCAGTTTGATGACGTAGCCGAAATCCCGCGCGAAGGCGATGTCCAGCGGCTGGATGTCGCTGATGCCTTCGCAGTACACGCCGTCGTAGTCGATTGGGCGGCCGAAGGCGAGGGCGGTGAGGATGGACAGTTTGTGGGCGGTGTCGATGCCCTCGACATCAAAGGTGGGGTCGGCCTCGGCGTAGCCCAGTGCCTGAGCCTCGGCGAGAACGTCGGCATAGGCCCCGCCTTCCTGCGACATCTTCGTCAGGATGTAGTTGCAGGTACCGTTCAAAATGCCGCTGAGCGATTTGATCCGGTTGGCCGGTAGGCCCTCGCGCATCACCTTGATGATCGGGATGCCGCCGCCGACGCTGGCCTCGTAGTAGAGATCGACGCCGTTCTCGGCCGCGACGGCGAAGAGTTCGTTGCCGTGTTTCGCCAGCAGCGCCTTGTTGGCGGTGACCACGTGTTTGCCGGCGGCCAGCGCCCGTTCGACGAAGGTGCGGGCCGGTTCGTAGCCGCCGATAAGCTCGATGACAATGTCGATCCGTTCATCGGTGAACAGTTCATTGACATCGGTGGTCAGGCGGATGCCGGTGGTATCGATGCCGCGGTCGGTGGTGATGTCGAGGTCGGCGATGGTCTTTAAAACCAGCCGGGTACCGAGCCGCCGCGAGATAACCTCGGTGTTTTCGTGCAGCACCCGGGCGACGCCCGTGCCGATGGTGCCGAGGCCGATGAGACCGACATGTATCGCTGCCCATGGTTTATTCATGAAAGGCTCTTTCAATCATTAATTCGAGTTTTTGCGAGTCCATCAAAACCCGAGGAATACGGCGTTACCGTCCGCCGTGGTGAGTCATTCAGCGGTGCAACCAAAGAAAGTTGTTACGCCGCCATCAGCAATGGGTGGCGGTGTTATGAAGCCGTTACTCGTGCTGCTGGAGCATCTGCCTTATCCCGCGGATTGCCTGGCGGGTGCGGTGTTCGTTCTCCACCAGGGCGAAGCGGACGTAGTCGTCGCCGTATTCGCCGAAGCCGATGCCGGGAGATACCGCGACCTTCGCTTCCTGGATCATCAGCTTGGAAAATTCCAGCGAGCCCATGCCGCCGAAACGTTCGGGGATCTTCGCCCAGAGGAACATCGTTCCCTTCGGTTTCTCCACCGGCCAGCCGACCCGTTCGAGGCCGTCGCAGAGGGTGTCGCGGCGATTCTGGTAGATATCGACAATCTCCTTGACACAGGACTGGTCAGCGTTCAGGGCGACGGTGGCGGCGACCTGGACGGGCTGGAAGATGCCGTAGTCGAGATAGCTCTTCAGCCGCGTCAAGGCCTGAACCAGGCGCTCGTTGCCGCAGCAGAAGCCCACCCGCCAGCCGGCCATGCTGTAGCTCTTGGAGAGCGAGAAAAACTCCACCGCCACGTCTTTGGCACCGTCCACCTCGAGGATGGATGGTGCCCGGTAGCCGTCGAAGGTGAGGTCGGCGTAGGCGAAGTCGTGGACGATGTAGATCCCGTTCTCGCGGGCGTAGTCCACCATCCGCTTGAAAAAGTCGAGATCCGCCACCTGGGTCGTCGGGTTGTGCGGGTAGCTGATGATCACCAGCTTCGGTCGCGGCCAGGTGAGCTTGGTGGCCATCTGCAGGTCCTCGAAGAAGTCGCGGTCCGGGGCCAGGGGGATGGAACGCAGGTCACCGCCGGCGATGATCACCGAATAGGGGTGGATGGGGTAGGCCGGCGAGGGTACGAAGACGACATCGCCGGAATTGATCACCGCCAGGGCGAGATGGGAGAGGCCTTCCTTGGCGCCGATGGTGGCGACGATCTCCCGTTCGGGGTCCAGTTCGACATCGTAGCGCCGGCGGTACCAGTTGGCCATTGCCAGGCGCAGTTTCTCGATTCCCCTGGATACCGAGTAGCGGTGGTTTTTCGGGTTGTATATGGCCTCCGCCAGCTTGTCGACGATGTGCTGGGGGGTCGGCAAATCGGGGTTGCCCATGCCGAGGTCGACGATGTCCTCGCCGCTCCGCCGGGCCGCCGTTTTCAGTTCGTTGACGATGGCGAAGACGTAGGGCGGCAGACGCTTGATACGGCGAAATTCTTCCATGACACTCTGCTCCTCAAGATGTGCCGCCGGGCGGCGGCGGCCCGCAACGGAGTCAGCACCGGCCGGGTGGCAGCCGGGTTCCTGACTGAAGTGGTAGAGCTAGCACATTTGCCCGCGGTTTTCAATACTCTCGAAGGCCCGGACACCATTTTGTGCCTGCATGACGCGATCATGGGTGATGTGTGTCATGTGTCATGTTACGTGACGGTATGCAAGTGTTTCTCTCGTCCGCGGCAGTGTATGGCGGTCAATTTCGGTAAAAATTTCCCTGGCGGGGCTACCGGGACGCGTTGGCGAACGCTTTTTCTGTTGTCAATGAACGCGGTGATATGATAACCAACGATGACGGGGTGAAGGTTGTAACCCCGCTGTATCGTTGCCGTTGCCGGGTGCCCGCGGTTCGCGGGATGGTGTTGGAGCCCCGGCATATTCACCGCGAAGGAGCCCGATACCCATGACTGCCCCCGAAACTGCGGCCGCCGAGCCGATCATCGAAAAGAGCCGCCGCGGATCGTCCGCCTGGATGACCGGATTCCTGGTCATTGTCCTCGTGCTGGTGGGCCTGCTGGCCTGCTGGACGGCGAAGCTGGGCGCGAAGGTCGACCATCTCACCGCCGCCCTGAAGGCGGCAAACGGGATGGAGGCGCGGATCAACCAGGTAACCGACCGGTTGAACCTGATGGATCTGGAAGACCGCCTGCACACCCTCGACCGTTCCATTGCCGACATGAACGGCCTGGCGGCGGCCATTGCCGAGCATGACAAGACCCGGGCCGACGATATCTGGAATGTGGTGGTCGGCCTCGAAGCCGAACGGGAAACCCTGCAGAAACAGCGTGACAACTACCGTTCGGCGCCGCCGGCGGTGGGTCCCGACGGTCGTCCGGCGCCGCGGCTGGAGGCCGCGGCACCCGTCGATCGCTTTCAAACGTCTCCCGGCCTGTGGGATAAGGTCGTCAATTTCCGTCTGTTCAAATCAGACCAGAACGGCGAGTAGGATCGCGGTGCCGCACGACTTCGGCGCTGAGACCGACGGCGGGGATATTGTCTCCGGGGTCAATGCGGTGGCCGAACTGTTGCAGGCCGGCGGCCGCTCCGTTGCCGTTCTCTACGTCCAGGAATCCCCCTCCGCCCGAATCGGGCCTCTTGTGGTCCGGGCGGAGCATCTCCGGGTTCCGGTCAAGATCGTTCCCCATGCCGCGCTCTCCCGCCTGGCCGCTACCGACCGTCACCAGGGTGTTGCCGCCCGGGTCATGCCGGTGGCTTTCGAACCCCTGGAAAAGATTCTGACGCCGGTTCCGGTCGTGCTGTCCTCCGGGTTCAACGTCGCCGGGCCGCCGTTGCTGCTGGCGGTTGACGAGGTAACCGACCCACGCAATCTCGGTGCCTTGCTGCGCTGTGCCGCTGCCGCCGGGGTTTCCGGCGTCCTGCTGCCCGAACGGCGTACCGTCGGCATTACGCCGGTGGTCACCCGGACCGCGGCCGGGGGGATCGAGTATCTGCGTTTCTGTCGGGTGAAGAACCTGGTCCGGGCGCTGGAAGGGTGCCGCGAGCGGGGATTCTGGACTGCCGGTACTGTGGCCGAAGGCGGAACGCCGCTCTACGACGTCGATCTCGACCTGCCGCTGGTGGTGGTCATGGGTTCCGAAGACCGGGGTATCCGGCCGCTGGTGCGCAAAAACTGCGATCTGCTGCTCACCATCCCGTTTCAGCGGCCGCTGGAATCACTCAACGTCGCCGCCGCCGCCGCGGTGGTTCTTTTCGAAATCCGCCGTCAGCAGCGCGCCGCCGCCGCTGCCCGTGGCTGAAACCCCGATGACCGGGCGCGCGGAAGCCGTGTGAAGTGTGCCGGCACCGGTCGGGAAATTCCTTTTTCCTGCGGGGGCCGGGACTGTCCGGTATCCGCCCCGCCGGGTCCGACGGCTGAGAACACACTCATGGACGATCTGCTCAACACTCCCGTTTTCACCTGGATAATCGTGCCGCTGCTTATCTGCCTGGCGCGGATTCTCGATGTAACCCTGGGTACGCTCCGGATCATCCTGGTTTCCCGGGGGATGAGGGTTCTGGCACCGGTTCTCGGTTTCTTCGAGATCCTGATCTGGCTGCTGGCCATCGGTCAGATCATGAACAACCTGACCAGCGTGATCAACTACTTTGCCTATGCGCTCGGGTTCGCCGTCGGCAACTATATTGGCATCACCATCGAAGGGAAGATTGCCATGGGCAAGGTCATCGTCCGGGTCATTACCGCCCGCGACGCATCATCGTTGATCGAATTTCTGCGTGCCGGTAATTTCAGTGTTACCGTGGTCGAGGCGGAGGGTTCCACCGGTCCGGTGCACCTGCTTTTCATGGTGATCATGCGTTCGCAACTGCCTTACGTGACCGAACATATCAAACGTTGCAATCCGAAAGCATTCTATTCGGTCGAGGATGTCCGGTTTGTCGCCGGCGGGGTTTTCGCGGCCGACATGCATCGTTGGCGGCCGAAACTGTTTGCCGTGAGCGGCGGGAAAAAGGCGAAGTAGATAAGCGGCCGGGAGCAAAACCGGTTGGCATGGTCCGGAATGGCGTGGGCCGGGATGGTCGCGGTGCCGGGTGATGTCGCCGGAGGGGGTCAGCGGCACAGCGCCGCCAGGTACGGTGTGAATACCAGCAGGCCGATGCCCACCGCGGCGGCGGCGGCGAGCAGGACGCCGCCGGCGGCGACGTCCTTGGCGCTGCCGATGAGCGGGTGGTGGGCCGGGGAAACGGCGTCGGCCAGCAGTTCCACCGCGGTATTCAGAGCCTCGCCGAGCCATACCAGGGCCATGGCCGCCGCCAGCAGGGCCCAGTCGCGGCGGTCGATGTCGAGACCGAATCCCGCAACGATTACCAGTACCGTGGCCGCCAGGTGGATTTGGGCGTTCCTCTGGCTCCCTACCAGGAGGACGACGCCGCGACCGGCATCGCCGAAGCTCCGCCGCCGGCCGGCGATGAAGGCAATGATGCGGGAACTGATTGGGGACATGGATACTCACCGTACCGGGTGCGGGCCGGCACCGTAACGATGATGGTGGTGTTCCGCGGCATTTTCGTGCCGCGAATCCGGAAGGGTTACGGTGTCATTCCATCCTGTCGTGTTTCGGCGGTGGTTGTATCTTCCTGAATATAGCATAGCGGACGGTAGATGACAGAAAAAAAGGTGATCCCCGATCCGATGGATGATATGTTCGATAACCGGACGATGTCAACCAACTCATGGGCCGTTTCGTCGTGAACGGTTTCCTGCTGCGGCACGGCTATCCGGCAATAAATCTGCCGGCAGCCAAACAGATTGATTTCAATCGGTTGATGCTCGATTTTTACGATTCCGGCGACCAGGGGCCGATGAATGCCTTCCTGCGTTCCTGTCTGGATGAGAGGGTCATCACGATCATGAAGGAATGCCGGGCGACGGTGGCGTTGTATCAAAACCATCGGGGAGTGGCAGGGCATCGACTTTGGCGGCGATGCCGGTCCCCCCACCTCCGCAACTACGCCGATGAATGAATGGAAAGGAATTGTCATGACCGTGAATCTCGACTGGCTCGCCCCCTGCGGGCTCTACTGCGGTGTCTGCGCCATTCTCATCGCCGACCGTGAGGACAACCAGAAGTTCAAGGAGGCGCTGGTAAAACTCTATCGGGGCGGTGTCGTCGGGAAGGGTACTTTGCCCGGCAGTGAAAACCTGACCGTCGACGATATCCGCTGTGACGGCTGCCTGGCGGAAGAACGTTTTTTACACTGCCGGCAATGCGCCATCCGCGACTGCGTCGAGGCGAAGGGGTATGCCGGCTGCCACGAATGCCGCGACTTTCCCTGCGAACACATCGAAACCTTTCCCATGACCGTGGGGAAAAAGGTTATGTTGCGTGCCATTCCACACTGGCGCGCAGTGGGCACCGAACAGTGGGTGCGAGACGAGGAAACGCGCTATGTCTGTCCGTCCTGCGGCAACCGGGTATTCCGCGGCGCGACGCGCTGCAACCGCTGCAAAGCGGAACTGGACCTGGATTAGGGCAACGGAACGCCGATGGAGCCGCGGCTCTTGGTGGCAGACACGGGAAACGACGGCTACGACTGGAGACCATGCCGATGATACCGGAGGGGAAGTCGATGAGTATTGAAACCGGGGTTTCCGGCTGCGGGTGGTGCGCGGACGATGATCGAACCCCGGCCACTTGACAATATCGCCGTCGTCCTGGTGGAGCCGAAACTGGACGAGAACGTCGGCGCCGTCGCCCGGGCGATGAAGAACTTCGCCGTTAACCGGCTGCTGCTGGTGGCGCCGCGCTGCGATCACCTGACCGAGCGGGCGCGGCGGCGCTCGTGCAGCGCCGAGGATATCCTTGAAAGCGCCGTTTGTTACGATACCCTCGCCGAGGCTCTGACGCTTTTTACCTTCATTGTCGGCACCACCTCGCGGCAGGGAAAATATGTCAGCCCGGTCTTTTCACCGGCGGAAATCGCCGGCAAGGTGCATGAACGCGGGCCGGAAGAGCCGGTGGCGCTGCTGTTCGGGCGCGAGGATTTCGGCCTCGACCGGGAGGCTCGGCGCGCCTGCCATGTGCTTTCCAGTGTGCCGGTGAACCCCGCCTGCGGTTCCATCAACCTGTCCCAGTCGGTGTTGCTCTACGGTTACGAGCTTTTCCGCACCGCGAACCCGCCGCCCCGGGCGCGGCCCGCAGGCCCCGCCGCCGATCAGCGCGAGTTGGAGGGCATGTACGGCCACATGCAGGAGACCCTGACCGCCGCCGGCTTCTTCGACGGCGATAACGCCGTTCACCTGATGGAATACGTCCGCCGCCTCTTCGGCCGTGCCGGCATGAGCCGTCGTGAGGTGCGTATCGTTCGCGGCATCATACGTCTGATCGACAATCTGTCGGGATTCAGGAAATGATGGCGTCGTAAGTTGAAATGATTGTATAGTAGACCATTAATCACCAAAAAATACAAGCAGTAAATTTAGAATATGTCAATGATTATAATATGTTAACAGGAGAGGTGGATCGGGATTTTTTACGAGTCCATCAAGACAATGCTTGACCGCAAAAATTTTTTTCTGGTCCGCGGAACGTCAGGAAACGATCATTTCATCATCCCTTGCCCGTTATCATTCTCCGCGTACTCGCCTGCGGTCGCTTGATCCTCGCCGTCCGCGCCCCTCGGGAAACACCCGCTTCGGCTTCTCAGTGGGTCAGGCGGGTGAGCTCCGCGACCGCCTCCTCGATGCCCGCCAGCGACAAATGGTACATGGGAAACACCTGACCCACGGCGCTGATGGTGGGATGGCGCCAGGCGCGCGGCGGCATCGGGTTGAGCCAGACGATGTTGCGGAAGTGCTGCTCCAGCCGCTGCAGCCAGACGATGCCGGCGGTGTCGTTGGAATCGTAGTAATCGATGATGCCGTGTTCCATGAACAGCTCGAAGGGTGCCATATGGGCATCGCCGACGACGATGACCTTGTAGGAGCTGTCGAAGGTGTCGAGGATGTGGGCGGTGGCCATCCGCTCGCCGCCGACCATGCTGGTGCGCAGGTAGTCGTAGATGCAGTTGTGAAAATAGAAGTGCTTGAAATCCCGGAAGTGGTTCAGTGAATCGGCGGCCGAGAACAGTCGGTTGACGAGCCGGGCGTAGGGCAGCATGGAGCCGCCGGCGTCCATCAGCAGGAGCAGCTTGACGTCGTTTTTGCGTTCCGGGTGGAACACCAGCTCTATCTCACCGGCGTTGCGGCAGGTTTTGTCTATGCTTTCCTCGATATCCAGTTCCAGCCGCGTACCCGTGCGCCGCAGGTGACGGAGCTTTTTCAGCGCCACCTTGATTTGCCGGGTGTCCAGGGTCAGGTCCTTGCGGTAGTTGCGGAACTGGCGCTCGGCGGCGATCTTGACGGCGCTCTGATTGTGTCCTTCGCCACCCACCCGGATGCCGCCGGGATGCACGCCGCTGTGGCCGAAGGGCGACGTCCCGCCGGTGCCGATCCAGCGGCTGCCGCCGTTATGGCGTTCGGTCTGCTCCTTGAGTCGTTCCTCGAACATCCGCCGGATGGTCTCCCAGTCGTAGCGCGGCAACGACTCGAGATTCACCCCCTGGGGGTCAAGTTTCAGGGTTTCCTCGCTGAGCCAGCGCAGCAGCTCGTCGAATACCTTTTCCGGTACTTCGAGGCCGGTGAAGTAGTCGCGGAAGGCGATGTCATACTGGTCGTAGTACGATTCCGACTTTACCAACAGTGAGCGGCCGAGATGGTAGAATCCCACCAGGCTGCTGCCGGCGAAGCCCTGCTGCATGGCCTCCAGCAGGGTGAGCCATTCGGTGGTGGTTACCGGCACCCGGTGGTGCCTGAGGGTGTAGAAGAACTCGGTGAACATCGGCTTCCTAACGGAAGGCGGCGAAGGATCGGCGGCCGCCGCCCGCATTTCCGCCGGCGGCAGGCGGTCCGGCGACCCGGTGATAGTCCTGCTCGTTCTTCAGCAGGGCGCCGAGGAAAGGCAGATCCTGCGCCAGTTCCTTCGTCTTCGTGCTGGAAGCGACCAGCGCCCGCAGCCAGTCGATGAGTTCGCTGGTGGAGGGTTTCTTGCGCAGTTCGTCGATCTCCCGCAGGCGGTAGAAGGCCTTGATTCCCTCCTGCAGCAGTTGGGTTTCAAGATCGGGGAAGTGTACCCGGACGATATCCTCCATGAACGCCGGTTCGGGGAAGGCGATGTAGTGGAAGACGCAGCGCCGGAGAAAGGCGTCGGGCAGCTCCTTTTCCGAGTTGCTGGTAATGATCACCACCGGGCGCCGGCGGGCGGCCACCGTCTCGCCGGTCTCGGGAATGTAGAACTGCATCTGGTCCAGTTCGGTGAGCAGGTCGTTGGGGAACTCGATGTCGGCCTTGTCGATCTCGTCGATCAGCAGCACCACCTGGCGGTCGGTGTTGAATGACTGGCCCAGTTTTCCGAGCTTGATGTACTGTTTGATGTCGGAGATGTCATTGTCACCGAAACGGGCGTCGTTGAGCCGCTGGACGGTGTCGTAGACATAGAGCCCGTCCTGGGCCTTGGTGGAGGACTTGATCGTCCAGGTGAGCAGTTCGGTTTCCAGCGCCTCGGCGACGCTGGCGGCCAGCAGGGTTTTGCCGGTGCCCGGCTCCCCCTTGATGAGCAGCGGCCGGCCGAGGGCGATGGCGACATTGACGTCGTTCTGCAGGGCTTTGGAGGCGATATATGACTTGGTGCCGCCGTAGCGTGAGAAGCGGTTCATGGCAGTCCTTTCAGCGGGTTCGATCTTTGTGCTGATCCTGTTGATATTCTTGAATATCCTTGCGTACGGCAAAAGAATTGGATAATATCACACGGACCGTGCCGCTGTAAAGCGGGTTGCTCCGGCGGCGGTGAACGGACCGCCTGGTCGGGGGGGCGTACCCCGTGGATATGCGAAATGGTCCGGCATGACTCCTTTTGCCATGCCTGGTCGGGCAGGGACGTGTCGTGGATCCGGGGTGGATACGATGCCATCCGGTATTGTTGACCGGCGGTTGTTGCGGTTTCATCATGACGGGAGAGGTGGCGGCAATGGGCAAACCGGGCGCGAACGTCCAGGAACAGTTTCTCAACCGGCTGCGGCGGGAGCGGGTGCGGGTTACCGTCCGGCTGCTTGACGGCGGCACCTGCGAAGGGTTGATCAGCAGTTTTGACAATTTTTCCCTGGTGCTCAATGACGGCTACATCAGCCACCTGCTCTACAAGCACGCCATCGCCCTGGTGACACCCCAGGGGGATAGCACCGGCGGGTTCAGGGATTTCGGTGCCGAAAAAGAATCCTGATGCCTTTTCCGCCACCGACACGGCGGCGGCGGGGACGGCCCCGTCGGCACCGTCGGTTCTGCCGGGAGATGAACTGGTGGAGTGCTTTCTCGATTATCTCTCCCTGGAACGGGGTCTGTCGCCCCGAACGGTTTCCTCCTATGAGACCGACTGCCGGCATTTTCAGCGCTTTCTCGCCGCCCGCGGCATCGCCGGGCCGGAGCAGATCGACGTCATGCTGCTGGCCGACTATCTGCAGGGGCTGAGACCGGATTACGCTCCCGCCTCCATCCGCCGCCGCGGTTCCGCCCTGGGGATGTTTTTCCGTTATCTCTGCCAGCAGGGTACCCTGGCGGCCAATCCCATGGCGCTGCTGGACGCCCCCAAACTCCGCCAGCGGCTGCCGCCGGTGATCTCCATCGCCGAAGTGGAAACCCTGTTGGCGGCCCCCGATGCTGCCACCGCGCTCGGCGCCCGCGACCGCATCATGCTGGCGGTGCTCTATGCCACCGGGGTTCGGGTGTCCGAACTGGTGGCGATGACGGTGGACCGGATCAGCTTCAATCTCGGCGCGGTGACGGTGATCGGCAAGGGGGACAAGGAGCGGGTGGTGCCGCTGCCATTCGGGGTGCTGGCGCAACTGCGGGAGTACCTCGACACCGTGCGGCCGCGGTTTCTGAAAGGGCGCATGTCGCCCCACTTGTTTCTCAACCGCTCCGGCCGCCCCCTGACCCGCGAGGGGTTCTGGAAGAACATCACCCGCTACGCCCGCCAGGCAGGTATTCAGCGCAAGGTCTATCCCCACCTGCTGCGCCACGCCTTCGCCACCCATCTGCTGGCCGGCGGGGCGGATCTGCGTATCGTCCAGAGCCTGCTGGGGCATGCCGATCTGGCCACCACCCAGATTTATACCCGGGTGGACAGCGGTCGGTTGCTGGCGGTATATAAGCGGTATCACCCGCGGGAAAAAGAGTAATGGACATCATCACCACCCATCTGAACGCCGATTTCGACGCCCTGGCCTCCATGCTGGCGGTGCGTCATCTCTACCCCGACGCGGTGATGGTCTTTTCCGGCAGCCAGGAAAAAAGTATCCGTGACTTCTTTCTCAGTTCCGCCTCCTTCATCTTTCCCTTCAAGCGTCTCAAGGATATCGATCTCGATGAGGTCAGCCGGTTGATCATCGTCGATACCCGCCAGCCCGACCGCATCGGTGCCTTCGCGGCGCTCGCGGTGCGGGAGGACATCGCCACCTGCGTTTACGACCACCACCCGGATGCCCCCGGTGATATCCGGGGCACCGAGGTGGAACTGGTGGCGCCGGTGGGGGCGACGGTGACCCTGCTCTCCGAGCTCCTGGCCGAACGCGGCATTGCCGTCTCCGCCGACGAGGCGACGATGATGATGATCGGCCTCTTCGAGGATACCAGTTCGCTGACCAACGAATCCACCACCGCACGGGATTTTCGTGCCGGTGCCCGGCTGCTGGCCCAGGGTGCCGTCCTGTCGCTGGTGGCCGACGTCATCAACACCACCCTCGACCGGCGCCAGGTGTCGCTGCTCAACGACCTGCTGACCAACCTCTCCGAGGTCATCGTCCGCGGCCAGCGGATCGTCATCACCGAGGCCGGCCGCGAGGAGTATGTCCCCGAGGTGGCGCTCATCGTCCACCGCCTGCGGGACATGGAAAAGATCGACGTTATCTTCGCCCTCGTACGCCTCGAGGGTAAGGTGTACCTCATCGCCCGCAGCCGCAACCCGCGGGTCAACGTTGCCCGGGTGGCGGAGCGCTTCGCCGGCGGCGGGCATCAATACGCCGCCGCGGCGGTGTCCCGTGATTTGACCCTGGTGCAGTGCCGCGAGCAGCTTCTGGCGGCGTTGGAAGAGGTGGTTGAACCGGCGCTCACCGCCGCCGAGCTGATGACCGCGCCGGTACTCACGGTGGCCGAGGATGCCAGTCTCGGCGAGGCGGCGGAGATCCTCACGCGCTACAATATCAATGTCCTGCCGGTGGTGGACGCTGCGGAGGAAAACGGCCGCCGGCTGACCGGGATCATCACTCGCCAGGTGGTGGAGAAGGGGGTCTATCACGGCCTGAAGGAGGTGGCGGTGCGGGAATACATGACCACCGACTACCGCCCGGTGGAGCCGGAAGCCGAACTGCCGCGCATCCAGGAGCTGATCGTCGAGCGTAACCAGCGTTTCCTGCCGGTGGTCGATCCCGGCGGCATGGTGGTGGGCGCCATCACCCGCAAGGATCTGCTCCGGGCCCTCCACGAACAGCTCACCGCCGGGGAAAACGGTACCGGCACGGCAGCTTCCGCCGCCGGGCCCCGGGTGCGTTCGGTTTCCTCCCTGATGCGCGAGCAGTTGCCTGAACGGGCGCTGAAGGTCCTGAAACAGTTGGGCGAACTGGCGGACCGGATCGAGGTCGGCGCCTTCCTTGTCGGCGGCATTGTCCGCGATATGCTGCTGCGGCGCGACAACCTCGACATCGACATCGTCGTCGAGGGCGACGGCATCGCCCTGGCCCGGTCTTATGCCCGGGAGCACGGCTGCCGCTGCCACACCCACGAAACCTTCCGTACCGCGGTGATCGTTTTTCCCGACGGCTTCAAGGTGGACGTTGCCAGTACCCGGATGGAATACTATGATACCCCTGCCAGCCTTCCGAAGGTATCGGAAAGCTCTTTAAAGGTCGATCTCTATCGTCGTGATTTTACAATCAATACTCTGGTTGTATGTCTGAACGTGAAAAATTTCGGCCAGCTTCGGGACTACTTCGGCGCCGGGCGTGATCTGAAGGAAAAGACCATCCGCGTGCTGCACAACTTCAGCTTCGTCGAGGATCCCACCCGCATTTTCCGGGCGGTGCGCTTCGAGCAGAAGTTCGGTTTTACCATCGGCCGGCAGACCGATCACCTGATTGCCAATGCCGTCCGCATGGGGTTCGTCCGGCGGCTCGACGGCCGCCGCATTTTTGCCGAGTTCCGGCAGTGCGTCCGCGAGGCCGACCCTTTGCCGATATTTATTCGTCTCGACGAATACGACGTCTGGGAACAGGTCTTTCCCGGCGCCCCGGTGGGCCGGAATCTGGATGATGTGGTGCCGGCGGTGCGCGATGTGCTATCGTGGTACGGATTCCTGTATCACGAACAGCCGGTGGAGGCGTGGCAGGTGTACCTGCTCGGATTCCTCCACGGTGAGGAGCCGGAACGGGCGGCGGCGCATGTCGAACGCCTCGAGATGCCCGACGGTTCCCGTGACGATTTCCTTGCCGCCCGCCGCCGGACGCACCACATCGGAACCGAGTTGATGCGCCTTTCCGGCGCCGGCAACGGCTGGGATCTGACCCCCGCCGAATTGACCCGGCGGCTCGAAACCCTGCCCTTGGAGGCGGTACTCTACCTCATGGCGGCGCTGGAAAACCACCATGCCCGGCGGGCCATTTCGAACTATATCACCACCTTGCAGTTTATCGAACCGGCGCTTACCGGTCACGACCTCATTGCCGCCGGGCTGGCACCGGGGCCGCGCTTCAAGCGCTTGCTTGAGCGCCTGCGGGACGCGCGGCTGAACGGTGAGGTTGACGACCGCCGGGGCGAAGAGCGGCTGCTGGCCGGGTATCTGATGGAGTCAGGATGATCATCCAACCCGCCAGTTGCCGACACATTTTGTTGGCAAGCATGAATAAACGTCGATAAGCACGGATGCATAGGGATAAGATTTCGGCATCCGTGTCTATCCGGGTCCATCCGGAAAGGAGTATCCGCACCTATGAGTACCCGAGGCACCATCATCTGTCCAGCCTGCGGCACGCGGTTGCCGGTATACCGCAACCCGGTGCCGACGGTGGACATCATCATCCGCACCGGCGGCGGCATCGTTCTCATCGAGCGCCGTAACGAGCCCCATGGCTGGGCCCTGCCGGGCGGTTTTGTGGATTACGGCGAAAGCCTGGAGACCGCGGCGGTACGGGAAGCACTGGAGGAGACCTCGCTCGTGGTGCGGCTGCGGGAGCAGTTCCACACCTACTCCGATCCCGACCGCGACCCGCGCCAGCACACCATCAGCACGGTCTTCATCGCCGATGCCGACGGTCCTCCAACGGCCGCCGACGACGCCCTCAACGCGGCGGTGTTTACCGCCGCCACCCTGCCCGAGCCGATCGTTTTTGATCACCGGCGGATTATCGAGGATTATTTCCGGCACAAAAGGTAACCTTGCAATAATCAGCCATTCATGCCATTCCTCGTTGGCAGGTGCCAATGATGTCCGGAACGACTGTTGCCGCCTGACTTCCCTGGGGTATTGTTCCGCAAAAAGCCTACTGGACACTACTGAGTACAGACAGAGCCGGAGTGAGGAAGCCAACGCATGAAGAAGCTGCCGATCGGTATCCAGACCTTTCGCGTGATGCGCGAGGCCGATTACTGCTACGTCGACAAGACGCCCTTCATCGTCCGGCTGGTGAACGAGGGGCGCTACTACTTCATGGCCCGGCCGCGGCGCTTCGGCAAGAGCCTGTTCATCGATACCATGGCCGAGGCCTTCGCCGGCACCCGCGAGCTGTTCACCGGGCTGTACCTGGAGCGGCACTGGGACTGGGAGACCCGCTCCCCGGTACTGCGGCTGGATTTCAGCGGCGGGGTGCTGCGCCGTCAGGAAGAACTGGACGAGGCGGTTTTATCCCGGTTTTCGGAAACGGCTGAACAGTACGGCATCGAGCTGAACCTGGAAAAATCGCTTCACCTGGTTTTTTCAGATCTTGTCAAGGCCATCTATGAAAGCACCGGCCGGCGGGTGGTGATCCTGGTCGACGAATACGACAAGCCGATTCTCGACAACCTCACCGATTCCGACCGGGCGCGGGAGCTGCGCGACGGCCTGCGGAATATCTATTCGGTCATCAAGGCGCAGGACGCCTGCATCCACTTCGTTTTCCTGACCGGGGTGAGCAAGCTTTCCAAGGTTTCCATCTTCTCCGGCCTGAACAATTTGAAAGACATCACCCTCGACCGGCGTTACGGCAGTTTCTGCGGCTACCCCGAGACCGACCTGGACGAGGCCTTCGGCGAACATCTGGCCGGGGTCGACCGGGACCGGCTGCGCCACTGGTACAACGGCTACAATTTCCTCGGCGAGTCGGTGTACAATCCCTTCGATATCCTGCTTTTCCTTGATAATCGCGAGTACGGCAACTACTGGTTCGAAACCGGCAGCCCGACGTTTCTGATCGATCTGCTGGCCAAACGCCGGGTGAACCTGGCCGAGTTGGAGCATCTCACCGCCGGCGATACCCTGCTGGGCAGTTTCGATGTCGGTCTGATGGAGCCGGAAACGATCCTGTTCCAGACGGGGTATCTGACGATTCAGTCGGTCGAGCGGCTGATGGACCAGGATATGCTCTATCATCTCGGCTTTCCCAACCACGAGGTCCGCAAAAGCCTGGCCGACAGCATGCTGGGTTTCTGCACCCGCGGAGCGGGCGCGGGCACAAGCAGCCAAAACCGGCTGATCCTGCTCAGGATACTGGAGAAAAACGACCTCGACGGCCTGCGGGATCTGTTTCACGCCTTCTTCGCCTCCATTCCGCACGACTGGTACCGCAAGAACGAGATCACCGCCTATGAGGGCTTCTACGCCTCGGTGGTCTACTGCTACTTCGCCGCCCTGGGGCTGGATGTGACCCCCGAGGACACCACCAATAAAGGCCGCATCGACATGACCGTGCACTTCGCCGGCCGGGTGTATATCTGCGAGTTCAAGGTCAACGAGACCGGCGGCCCCGGCACGGCGATAGCACAGCTCAAGAAACGGAAATACCACGAGAAGTTCATGGGGCCGGCGAAGGTCGGCGGGGTAGACACCGGCATGGGGGCCAGCGGCCTGCCCGGTGTGACGGGCGGCACCGCAAGCGGCAGCCCGACCGGCAGAATGGGCGGCACCGCACGCGTCGTGACGGGCAACACCGCGGCCGGCAGAACGGGCGGCGCCGCGGACGACGCTCCCCCCGGCGCCGCTACGCCGGGTATCGCGCCCGGCGCGGCCCCGGGCCCCGAAACCGCCGGCGGATTTCCCGCAGTCTATCTGGTAGCGGTCGAGTTCAGCCGCGCCGAGCGCAACATCACTGCCTTTTCGTGGGAGCAGGTTTGAATTATTTTGACTTCAGACTCCAGGCTCCAGGTTCCTGATCCTGACTTCCGGCGTCTGACTCCTGGATTCCACGTCACCCTTCGTCTTGACCATCACCATTATCACGGCCTGCGAACCTGAAAGCGGTTTTTATCATTCATTCTTGGCCAACTACTGACGTTCATGCACCAGCCACCCGTCATCGCCCTGCTCACCGATTTCGGCCTTGAAGACACCTTCGTCGGCGTTATGAAGGGCGTCATCGCCACCATCTGCCGCGAGGCCCGCGTGATCGACCTCACCCACGCCATCGGCCCGCGAAACGTCCGTCAAGCCGCCTTCCACCTCGACCGCTCCAGTGGCTACTTCCCGGATGGTACGATCTTCGTCAGCGTCGTCGATCCCGGCGTCGGTATGGCCACCCGGAGAGCCATCGGCGTCCAAGCCGGGCCATACCGATTCATCGCTCCCGACAACGGCCTGCTCACCCTCATCTTCGAGCGCTGGCCAAGCGTCCGCTGCCACGAACTGACGAACGCGAACTACCAGTTCGCGAACCCTAGCGCCACCTTCCACGGCCGCGACATCTTCAGTCCCGCCGCCGCCCACCTCGCCGTCGGAGTCCCGCTCGAAGCCTTCGGCCCCGCGATTGATGCCGCGGAGTGCATGAGAATGGAAAGGTGGCAAAATCGCCCACTGGGGGATGAAAAAGGCTGGGCAGGAGAGATCATCGCCACCGACCACTTCGGCAACCTCATCACCTCCCTGGAGGCCGGGATGATTGCGGATGGAGGCGACTGGACGGTCAAGGCAGGAAACTCCGCGCCACTACGAATCGTCCGAACCTACGGCGAAGTAAAGCCCGGCCATCCACTTGCCTATATCGGCAGCAGTGGGATGGTTGAGATTGCGATCCGGAACGGCAATGCAAGCGCGGAGCTGGGGGTTGGTGAGGGCGATGCGGTGGAGATGTGCAGGGCGGGCTCCGCGCGCCCGCTCTGAACGAGTGGTCGATTAAACTCGGGCGCGTCCGGATTTGAAGGAGCGCGTGCCTGGGGGTGTCCGCCCTCTTCCCTGGGAGCGCCATGCTCCAGCCTGGCAATTTGCGCCGAAGGCTCAACATTATTTTTTATAACAAGCTTTACATGCAACCCGAGATAACAATGGCGTGACAGACGTGGTGACCGGGGACATCCGGAGTATTCGGTACCTTGGTGATGATGCCTTTTCGTGGCAACTCACCCAAAGCAATTGCCGATAATCTTTTCGTGGCAACTCACCCAAAGCAATCGCCGATAATCATAATCTTTCCCGTAATCAATGTACCATTTGTCTATGCCCCCCCGGTGATCCTGCGTGCCGCGGCGGCGAGCCGTTCCATGCCCTTTTCGATGTTCTCCATCGAGGTGGCGTAGGAGAAGCGGAGAAATCCCGGAGCGCCGAAGGCCTCGCCGGGCACCGGGGCGATCTTCGCCTCGTTCAGCAGCAGGTCCGCCAGTGACAGGGAGTCCTGTACCGCGCCGCCCAGCAGGCCGTGAACGGCGGGGAAGGCATAAAACGTGCCCACGGGGTTGAAACAGGTTATGCCGGGCATTTCATTCAGCGTCCTGACGATAAAATCGCGCCGCGCGCGAAAGGCGGGCAGGACGCGGGCGATGAAATCCTGCGGGCCGTTGTAGGCTTCCACCGCCGCCTTTTGCGAGATTGACGTCGGGTTCGAGGTGCTCTGACTCTGGATTTTTGTCATCGCCGCCACCAGCGGCGCCGGGCCGGCGGTGAAGCCGATGCGCCAGCCGGTCATGGCGTAGCTTTTCGATACCCCGTTGAGGATGATGGTGCGCGCCTTCATCTCCGGGCTGATCTCGGCGATGCTGCGCTGGGCGAAACCGTCGTAGACGATGTGTTCGTAGATCTCGTCGGAGATCACCAGGATATCCTCGTCTTGTGCCACCATTGCCAGGGCCCGGAGTTCATCCCAGGTGTAGGCCGAGCCGGTGGGGTTGGAGGGCGAGTTGATCACCACCGCCCGGGTGCCGGGCGTAATCGCCGCTCGCAGCTGTTCCGGAGTGATCTTGAAGCCGTCCGCGGCGGTGGTGGCGAGAATCACTGCCGTGCCGCCGGCAAGTTCCACCATCGGCGGGTAGGATACCCAGTAGGGCGCCGGGACGATTACCTCGTCGCCGGGATCCAGCAGCGCCTGGGCAAGGTTGTAGAAGGAGTGCTTGCCGCCGCAGGAGACGATGATCTCCTCCGGGGCGTAGGTCAGCCGGTTCTCCCGTTCCAACTTGGCGACGATGGCCTGTTTCAGCTCGGGAATGCCGGGCACCGCGGTGTAACTGGTGAACCCTTCGCGGATGGCGGCAATGGCCGCATCCTTGACGTTGTCCGGGGTGTCGAAATCGGGCTCGCCGGCGCCGAAATTGACCACGTCGACACCTGCCGCCTGCATTGCCTTGGCTTTGGCGGAGATCGCCAGGGTGGGGGAGGGCTTGAGATTCTTTACCCGGGTGGCCAGTCTGATCATCACCGTACTCCTTGACACAATCATCACAAAAAGCTCAGGTTTTCGTGGATATACCATGCCATCCGCCGCGGTGCAACGGGAAAAACGGATTGCAATCGGCGCCGGATCGGCTTACTATGCGCCTTCAGACCGGCGCTTGTACCGGGTTTCGCGGCGGTCTGTGAGGGCGATGTCGCCATTTTCCTCAGACAAGAGGTTCTTGCAAAACCCTATGCAAAAATAACGATAATTCCTGAAAAACAAGAAGCTTCACCGGTAACTTTGTGGTATTATTTGT
>JAFGAM010000009.1 GCA_016933675.1 Candidatus Anaeroferrophillacea bacterium | reverse complement strand
TTCAGGGATGGACAGCCGGAGAAGCGCCTATACCGCAGCTACATCATCCGCAACGCCCCACCGGGAGACAGCGATGCGCTGGACGAGGTCCTGCGCCGCCGTTTCGCCGGGGCCGAACCGCCCCATGGCGGCAGCATTCCGGTTCCCGATCTGCTGCTTATCGACGGCGGTTTGCCGCAGCTGGGCGCCGCCCGCCAGGTCAAGGCCGACCTGGGACTCTCCTGCGACCTGCTGGCCCTGGCCAAGAGGGAGGAGCGGCTGTTCCTGGAGGACGGCACGTCCATGGTGCCGGTGTCAGGTTCTCCCTTGCGCCTGCTGCTGCAGCAGGTACGCGACGAGGTCCACCGCCGGGCGATTTCACACCACCGCCGACGCCGAGAGAAGTTGCCGCGCTGAAATAGGCGTCGCGGCGTGACCGGTCGTCGGCGCCGGGAGAAACTTCCGGCGCCGGACGGACGCCATGAAAAACTTCCCGGCTGACCCCTGCAGTTCTTCTTCGGCCGTTCATCTTGTGTTACCCTATGCTTTTAGCGCCAATCCCGTCGGGAGGTTCACCATGTCATGGAGACCCGCCTTTGAAATCGGCCTCGCCAATGCATGGCTGTTCATGATCATTTATCCCTTGCAATGGCTCGCCGTGATCCTGCTGCCCAAGGGCATCGGCGAGCGCACGAGTCATGTGGCCGGCATCATCCGCAGCCGGAAGGACCGCATCATGTCGTTTCTCACCCAGGGATTCTGGATCGGCGCCACGCTGTACTCCGTTTTCCTGCCCTTCCGGACCGGAACGGCATGGTTTTGGGTCGGGTTGGGAATATTCGCCGCCGGGGTTGCCGCGCTGCTGCTGGCTTCTTTCCAGGTTGCTGTGACCCCTCCGGGCCGGCCATTCATGTCGGGCATCTATCGGTTCTCCCGCCACCCCATGTATCTGTCCATGCTGCTCGTCTACGCCGCGGTCAGCGTGGCTTCCCTTTCCTGGCTGTTCGCCGTGATCATGCTGATCACCTTTTTCCTGCAGCGCTACCAGATGATCCGCGAAGAAGGATACTGCCTCGATAAATTCGGCCAGTCTTATCACGACTATATGCGGATCACGGCACGGTGGTTCGGCATTCCCTCCCGCCCGGCCGGCTGATCCTGCGGGCCCTTACTTCTTCTAGTTCTCTTCGGCGGCGGCCAGCAGCGAGTTGAAGATGAGCTTGTACGTCCCCTCGCCGTGGGTGCGGTGGACGACGTCAGGACCGATGAGGATGATCCGGCCCTGGCCCCGGCGGTAGTCGACCA
>JAFGAM010000074.1 GCA_016933675.1 Candidatus Anaeroferrophillacea bacterium | reverse complement strand
GCGTTCGGCGCTCTGGTCGCGGAAAACCAGCACCACGCCGGTGATCTCCCCGTCCGCATCGCGGATGGGGGCGCCGCTGTCGGCAATGGGCCACTCGGTACCGTCCCGGGCAACGAGAAGGGTGTGATTCGCCAGACCGACGATCGCCCCTTCCCGCAGCACCCTGGCCACCGGGTTTTCCACCGGCTGCCGGGTTTTCTCACTGACGATGGGAGAGATATCGGCCAGGGATCGTCCCCGAGCCTCGACCTCCGACCAGCCGGTAAGAACTGCGGCCACGGGGTTGAGGAACTCGACCATGCCCTGGGCATCGGTGGCGATAACGGCGTCGCCGATGGATTGCAGGGTGACGCGGTAACGTTCCATGCTCGCCCGCCGGGCGGTCTCGGAACGGTAGAGGGCCTCTTGCCGGACTTTCTTCCGATGTTGCCACCAGACGATGCCGCCCATTCCCGGAAGCGCGAGCACTCCCAGGTACAGGGCCAGCAGCGCCAAGGAACGGAACCGCCAGGCGGCAAAGGCTTCAGCGGCATCCAGCTTGGCGACCATGAACCAGGGCGAGTCCTCCAGGGGAAGGATGACCGCCGCCACCCGCATGCCGCGATAGTCCGTCCCGGTGACGAAACCCCGCCGCCCCTGGACTGCCATCACCGCCGGGGAATCCATCCGCGTCAGGGGCAGGCGCAGCCGAAGGGCGGCGTGTTCCCGATGGCGCAGGTCATTCAGATACAACACCCCGTCACCATCGCGGCGCACCAGAACGGTTTCGGCCGTGTCGCTGGACACCGGCCACGCCTGGATCAGGGGATAGAGAAATTGGTCGGCATTACAGACGAAAACGACGGCCCCGAGGGGTTCTCGGGCGGCACCGGATGGGGTGAAAAGGGGCGCGATCACGGAGATATGCGGCGGCAATCCCGGTGCTTCGATATGCAATGGGGTGAATACCGGCGTACCATCGGCAAACGCGGCCGCCAGGGCCGCCGCATATCCCCGGTGGCGCTGACCGGGATCATGCAGGCTGAAGCGCACCGCACCCCCGGGATCCACCAGCAGGATATTGTCATAATTGTGCTGGATCGCGAGACTCTGAAAACGGGCGCGAAGATCGGCGCGGGCATCAGCCGTGGCTGCCGCGAGGAAGTGCGCCACGCTGCCCGACAGGAAGGGATGCTGCTGCATGGCGGCGGCATCTTAGAGCTGGTCTTTGCGCCAGGCAACGATCTGGTCCGCCTTGAGCCGGGCGACCGCGGTCAGATCGTCTTCGACCCGCCCGGTCAGTGCCAACTCCTGTTGATGATAAAACCGGGCCCCGGCGCCGGACATAATCAGTAAGGCAAATATCAGGACGATTACCGGCCAGTGCAAAGAAACATCCCCGCCATCAGTATGATCCATCCACCCATCTCCCGCAGCAATCCACTGGCCGGCAAGCCACCGGTGAAACGCCGCCGCTGCCGGAAACGCGGCGTGGACTCCAACCTCTACCCTTATTATTCTCCAAACTACATTTTCTATCGCACGAAATTGCCACAATGTCCTTGATACAGATCAAGGATAGCACACCCCGGACAGGATTAACTCCGCCAGCCGCCTTCCCGGAGCCACAGCCAACAAAAGCCTACCCGCCGCGGTCCAGATGTCAAGCAGAGGACAATTGTTTTTTGAAAAAACTTGTATTCTTTGACCCAGGTCAAGGGAACAGGCCGTCATTTCCGCTAAACATGATGAAAATGATCATGCTTGCATCGGCAACCATCAGTAAGGGAAAGGAGATCGCCATGTTCTGTTTTCAGTGTCAGGAAACCGCGAAAAATCAGGGGTGTGCCATCAAGGGGGTCTGCGGCAAACCGGAAGACACCGCCAACCTGCAGGATCTACTGATCCACGTCCTGAAGGGCATCGCCGTCTACGGCGAGAAGCTGGGGGAGATGGGCATCACCGACCGCGACAACGGCCTCTTCGTCGCCAAAGCCCTGTTCGCCACCATCACCAACGCCGGCTGGGACAACGACCGCTTCATCGCCATGATCCGGGAAGGGTTAACCCGCCGCGACCGGATGCGCGATGCCTTCATGGCCGCCTACCGGAAAAAACACGGCAGTGATTTCACCGCGCCGCTACCCGACGCCGCCACCTGGAGGTCCGACAACCCG
>JAFGAM010000073.1 GCA_016933675.1 Candidatus Anaeroferrophillacea bacterium | reverse complement strand
CGCGAGATGCCGGCGGGCTATTCGCTGTATGCCGGTGAACTGTGGCGGCACGCGGTGGCCTGCGCGGTCATGACCCAGGTACTCCGGGAGCGTTTCCAGGTGCCCATTGACGGCCAGATGCTTTTCACCGCCGGCCTGCTGCACGATATCGGCAAGGTGGTACTGAGCCACTACGTCGAGGAGGACTACAATCGGATCGAGGCGCTGGTGAAAATCCGGCGATGTGCATTTCAGGAGGCCGAACGCGAGGTTCTCGGCTTCGATCATGCCGAGATCGGCGGACGGTTGGCGGAGTCGTGGCAGTTTCCCGAATCAATCGTCGCGGCGATCCGCTTTCATCACGAGCCCGGGTCGGCTCTACCGGCGGTCCGGCAACCGGCGGAGTTGGTTTCGCTGGCCGATTCCCTGGCCTTGATGGTCGGCTACGGGACCGCGGTGGATGGCCTTGCCTATCGGGTACCGCATCAGTTTATCGACGAACGCCGGCTTACGGTGCATGATATCGAGTCGGTTATCGCCGAATTTCAGCTCGAGATGAACCGCGCCGAAGATATGCTGGAACTGGGGGATGCGGTTGCGTGATCCGGGGTTGTGTTTGTACTCGACTGCGGTCGGACAGTGCGCGGGAGTGGTTCTGACGGGGAACGGTTCCTGCCGGCCGATCGGGCCGGCGCCGGCACGTCAGCCGGTTGACAATCGAGGAGAGGAGAACGGGTTATGGCCTTCAACGTACTGATCGTCGATGATTCCATGTCGATCAGACAGATCATCAAGCGGGTGCTGGATATATCCGGTTTCGATGTCGGCACAATGTTCGAAGCCGACAATGGCCGGGAGGCCCTCGATCTGCTGGAAGGCAACTGGATCGATGTGGTGATCAGTGATATCCATATGCCGGTCATGAACGGTATCGCTCTGCTCGAACAGATCAAATCGGACGAATTGCTGAAATCGATTCCGGTAATCATGGTGACCACCGAGGCCCGGCCGACGGTGGTCGAGGAGGTGCGCCGGATGGGGGCCGCGGGCTATATCAAGAAACCGTTCCGGCCGGAGGAAATCAGAAACCTGCTGCAGGCCGTACTGGGAGTGGAAGATGTTCACGAAGGTGAAGGCGAATCTGACGAGTGTGATTTCTAATGTTCTGGAGGGCATGTTCTTCACTTTCATGGAACCGATCGGCGCCGCTGCCTGCCGGCAGCGCCTGGTGGGCAAGGAGTTCTTTCGCATCGCCATTGTGCTTTTGCACCGGACGCAGGAACTTGAACTGACATTCTTCTTTTCCCGACGTATGGGTGGGCAGATGGCCTCGGGTTTTCTCGGTGCCGAGCCGGGGGAACTGGGTGATGATCAGGTGCAGGACGTGCTCAAGGAAGCGGTCAACATGATTGCCGGGGGGCTGGTCAACACCTGTGATCCCGAGGGGACGATGGTGCTGGGCATACCCGAGCTGATACGTTCCGGGGTGCCGGGAGAAGAGCTGGTGGGAGAGGATTTTTCCGCTTGTTTCGACAACGAGGGCTGCCCGTTTCTGGTCTGCTGGCAGGAACGCAATGGCTGATGCCCCGGAGTATTTTCTCAAACCCGGGTACATCTTTTTTACCGCCCGTCCCCGGGTTGTCTACACCGTTCTCGGTTCGTGCGTGGCGGTGACCCTCTGGGACGGCCGGCAGCGGTGCTGTGTCATCAACCATTTCCTTTATCCGGTCAAGACCACCGGGGTGGCGCCGACGGCGAAATACGGTCGGGTGGCACTGTTTGCGTCACTGAAGATGATGCTGGAACACGGGTCGCGACCGGCGGACCTCAACGCTCAGGTTTTCGGCGGCGGCGATATCGGCGATGCCGGAGTCGGTCGTGACAATGTCCGGATTGCCCGTGATTTCCTGGCGGAACACGGCATCCGGGTATCTTCCGAAGATGTCGGCGGCTCCCTGGGCCGCAAGGTGGTGTACTATTCCGATACCAATGAAGCGGTGGTGCTCAAGGTGGAGAAGATCCGCCGATCCGACTGGTTCCCGTACGAAAAGGAGTAGGGAGTTCGTCGACAGGTGCATGCCGCGGTACCGAAAAGAGATTTGCGGGGAAAGATGATCAAGGTTCTGATTGTTGACGATTCCGCCATTGTGCGTCAGATCTTCACCCGGGTGCTGAGTCGCGAGCCCGACATCGAGGTGGTGGGTACCGCTCCCGACCCCTATGTCGCCCGTGA
Source organism: Candidatus Anaeroferrophillacea bacterium (assembly GCA_016933675.1). GTDB lineage: Bacteria > Desulfobacterota > Anaeroferrophillalia > Anaeroferrophillales > Anaeroferrophillaceae > JAFGAM01. The sequence continues at coordinate 12,051 of JAFGAM010000073.1, read as the reverse complement.
CCGGATTGTTGCCCTGAAACCGGATGTTCTGACCCTCGATGTCGAGATGCCGCGGATGGACGGACTGACGTTCCTGCGCAAGCTGATGAAGTATCATCCGCTGCCGGTGATCATTGTCAGCTCACTCACCCGGCAGGGGAGCCAGATCGCCCTCGAGGCGGTGGAGTCCGGTGCCCTGGAGGTGCTGGCGAAGCCGGGCGAATCCTATACTGTCGGTGACATGGGGCAGCAACTGGCGGAAAAGATCCGTGCCGTCGCCCGGGTCGACGTCGGTCGTCGGGTGACGACGGCGGCCATTGCGGCGGCACCGCGGAAACAGTTCGGGGCGATGGTGGAAACCACCAACAAGGTGGTGGCCATCGGTTCGTCGACCGGCGGCACGGAGGCGTTGAAGGTGGTGCTCCGCGATCTGCCGCCGGCCTTCCCCGGGATCGTCATTGTGCAGCATATGCCGGCCCAGTTTACCAGTGCCTTTGCCGCCCGTCTCAACGACCTCTGCCGTATCGAGGTCAAGGAGGCCGAGGACGGCGATACCGTCCGTCCGGGCCTGGCGCTGCTGGCCCCGGGGAATTATCACCTGCTGGTGAAGCGCAGCGGGGCGCGTTACTATGTGAACGTCAAAGGCGGCCCCCTGGTACACCATCAGCGCCCCGCCGTCGATCCGCTGTTCCGCTCCGTGGCGCGGCACGTTGGTGGCAACGCGGTGGGGGTAATTCTGACCGGGATGGGCAACGACGGGGCCAAGGGAATGCTGGAGATGAAGCAGGCCGGTGCGGTCACCTTCGCCCAGAACGAGGAGAGCTGTGTCGTCTTCGGGATGCCCAAGGAGGCGATCCAGGCCGGGGGTGTGGACCATGTGGTGCCCCTCGAACAGATGGCCGAACGGGTCATTGCCGCCTTGAAGTAAGAGCAGTACATTAGAATGGCCCGGCTTGAGGCACGTCGAAGAAAATGGCGCGGTGACAAAGCCATCAAGTTTGAATTTGAATCGACGAAGAGCGACGGTAAGGTGCCGGCGGCCAGGTGGTTGCCGGGGATTGTGGAACGGGAATATGGAGCCGGCGGTTTGTCGGCATGTCCGGAGGATGAGCACATCGGATGAATGCGCCTGCCGGGGACTATACTGACACGCCGCGGAAACTGGTCCGTGATCTTGATTACAACCTCAAGCAGATGCATGACCGGATCGACAGTGTTGCGGCGCTGCTTGGCCTGTATGCCGAATTCGAGGATGTGGTGCGCAGTTTCGTTCTCGAGGACAACCCCAGTCTTGAGAAACAGCTGGATGCTATCGAGGAGTGTCGCGGCGAGGACGACCCGGAACTGTTGCTGGAGGAGTTGGCCACCCTGGTGGATCGCGCGGCGGGGTTGATTGCCGCACTTCGGGAGCGGGAACCGGCGTGAAGCGGACGTCAGTGGCGCGGCGGGGATAAAAGCGGGCCGGCGAACGTAAAAAGGTCCGATGACGAGATCGCGCGACATGGCGGCCCGGCGGGGCCGCCATGTCGCGGTGAGGTCCCTGCTTATTCCGTCAGGAACGAGAATTCGACGAAAAAATTGCCGTAATCGGTTGAAAACGGCAACACGATGACCGGCGATGTAGTGATATGCTGAACGGTATGGTTCTTCCCCGCGATGATTGTCGGGATGCCCGCCTTCAGGGTGATGCTGTCCTTCTCCAGCCGTTTGCGGGCGTCGCCGCAGATCATGTTGGTCAATTCACCGACCGCGTCATTGACCTCCGAGTTCAGTTCGTCATGCACTTCACCCAGCATGTTCTCAATGATTCCCTTGATGCAGGGGAAGGAAAAGGAGATGGACAGGGAACCCTCGTGGTCCCCGGAAAGGCCGATGACGCCGGTGATGTCCCCCTTGGCGGTGGCGTCCTTTTTGATGTAGGGCTTGTTCGGTTTCGACGGGACGAAGGCCATGGTTTTCAAAACGCTTATGGTTGCTTCAAGAAACGGATTTATATAGCGGACATCCACCGCATCATCTCCTTGCAATACCGGATACCGGCCTGAAATCATTATAACTCCATCATCGTTTGATAACAAAGCGGGGGCTATTGTGCAAGTATTTTCTAGATTTTTTTCACTTCTCCTGCTACCTTTGCGAAAAGTTTTTCCCTGGTGAGATTATGAAGCTGTCCGGACATGTTCCCTATGCTGCGGTATTGTTGCCGCTGGCGTTGTTGCTGTTCATCGCCGCTTCGGTGCCGGTGCGGGCGGAGAATGCCCCGGTGGCGAAGCTGGCGGCACGGCTGCAGCAGGAGCCGGAGCTCGATCCTGCGGTTGTCGACCGCCTGTTTGGGCCGGTGGTTTCGGTCAATATCGAGCTGATTGCCAAAAACCTCAAACAGGTGGAGTACAAGGCCTCCTATGACCGCTTCCTGGAGCCCGGACGCCTGGACCGGGCGCGGAATTTTCTCGATCGCCATGGAGACTGGCTGGCGCGGCTGGAGCGGAACTCTCCGGTGCCCCGGGAGCTGGTGGCGGCCATCTTTCTGGTGGAGTCACACGTCGGCGAGTACCGCGGTACCTGGCCGTTGCTGGAGGTGTTCACCTCCCTTGCGGTCTGCAACCGTGAGCCGTTCTTCCAGGAAACCTACCGCTTGCTCAGGAAAACCTATCCCGATCTCGACCGCGACTGGCTCCGGCGCCGCGCCGACCGCAAGGCGGACTGGGCCTACGGTCAGCTCCGGGCGCTGCTGGCGATGCACGGGGTGATCGATGTGGACGAGGTCAAGGGTTCCTGGGCCGGAGCCTTCGGGGTGCCGCAGTTCATCCCGTCCAGTTATCACCGCTACGGGATGGATGGTAACGGCGACGGGAGGATCGACCTCTATGATTTCACCGATGCTGCGGCCAGCGTAATGCATTATCTCGAGGCCCACGGCTGGCGGCGGGATCTGCCGCGGGAGCGTCAGGAAGATGTGTTGTATGCCTACAACCACAGCCGGTTGTACTGCCGGACCATTCTTGCCATCCGTGACGCGCTGAGCCGGCCGTGAAGGTTTGCGGCAACCCCGGCCGCCGGGTGTATGGTGGCGGTGTCACAGTCATATTCCGTTCATTATGCCGCAACCCGGGCAACGGTGTTCTCCGCATGTGGAGTCTCCGTTTCCCGGGTTTTGCGTGCCGTGATGAATCCGGAGCGGTTGCGGTGGCATCGTTTCTTCGGGTTTAATCGACTGCGGTTGCGGGGTTGCCATGAACGAAGTGTCGCCGGGGATGCTGGTTACCTTCGAGGGGGTCGAGGGCTCGGGAAAATCGACCCAGATGGAAATGGCCGCCGCTCATTTCCGGGCCCGTTTGTCCCGGGTGGCGGCCACCCGCGAACCGGGAGGTACCCCTTTCGGGGCCGAACTCCGCCGCCTGCTTTTGTCCCCGGAGTATGCTCCCGATGCGCTCACGGAACTTTTTCTCTATCTGGCCGATCGCCGCATGCATCTGACCGCGGTGATCCGGCCCCGTCTGGCCGAGGGGTTTCTGGTGCTGGTGGATCGATTCATCGATTCCACCTGGGTGTACCAGGGCTACGCCCGCGGCGGCGAGATGCGGGGACTGGTGGAACGGCTCAACGGGGTGGTGACCGCGGGGCTGGTGCCGGGCCTGACCCTGCTCTTCGACTGTCCTCCGGAAATCGGCCTGGAGCGGGCGCGGCAGCGCCACCGCCGAATGGGTACGGCGGGCCGGGAGGATCGTTTCGAACAGCAGGAACTGGCCTTTCACGAGGCGGTGCGGCAGGGGTTCCGGCTGCTGGCGGCGCGGGAGCCGGACCGCTTCGTGGTCCTCGACGCCCGCTTGTCGGTGGACGCACTGCATCGGCAGGTCTGTCGTGAAATCGGGGAGCGCTATGGCATTTCGTGATGTTGTCGGCCACCGGCGGATTGTCCTGCAGTTGCAGGCGCTTGTCCGGGGTGACCGGCTGCCGGCGGCTCTTCTTTTTGCCGGCATGAGCGGTATCGGTAAGCGGCTGGCGGCCCGGGGGGTCGCCCAGACGCTGCTCTGTCCGGTGGCCGCCGGTGATGACGCCTGCGGCGGCTGTCCCGACTGCCGGCAGGTGGAGCGGGGGATTCACCCCGATGTGCTGCATGTGCGGGTGCTGACGGAGGAGGATCGGAAACAGATCCTTATCGATCAGATCCGTGCGGTGCAGACCGGCCTCGGGTATGCCCCGCTGAGGGGACGTTACAAGGTGGTCATCATCGACGCTGCCCACATGATGAATGCCCCCGCCGCCAACGCCCTGCTCAAGACCCTCGAGGAACCCCCGGAGCGGTCGCTTTTCATCCTTGTCACCGACCGATCGCGAGTGCTGCTGCCCACCATCCTGTCCCGCTGCCTGAAGTTTTTCTTCGCGCCACTGGCGGTCGGGGAGGTGCGGGAGATCCTTTCCGCCCGGGATTCCGGCGTCGCAGGCGCCAGTCTCGATACGGCGGTTTGCCTCGGGGGCGGCAGTGTGTCCCGCAGCCTCGCCTTTCTCGCCGCCGACCGGCTGGCCTGGAAACGGGATCTGGTTGCCCGTTTTGCCGGCTTGTCGCCGATCGACCCCGGCGCCGCCGTCGAGCTGGCCGAGTTGCTGGCTGCGGAGGGAGATACCGCGGCGCTGGCGGCCTATGTCCTGGAATCCTTTCTGCGCGATGTGCTGATCTGTTCCGGGGCGTCCACCGTCGGGTGCATGCATGCCGACCAGCAATCCGCAGTGCGGGATTTCGCCGGCCGTTGCCCCCCGGAGGTGGCCTGTGATCTGCTGCGGGCGGTTAATGACTTGCAAACCGCGGCGCTTTCCAATATAAACATCAGGCTGGCATGGGAGACGCTGTTGCTGACCCATGCCGCCCGGTTGGCCGAGGGCGGCGGCCGGAACTGAAGCGGCTTCGAGCCGCGGGAGGACCCGCGTGGTGCAGCGATTCGCCGGCGTACAGATACGCCGGTCGCGAAAGGTATATTATTTCGATGCCGGGGCCCTGCATCTGGCCATCGGGGACGATGTGATCGTCGAAACCGAGCGCGGGGTCAATATCGGCAACGTCGTGGTGCTGCCGTCCGAGGCGCCGGTGATCAAGGATCGGGACGGTAAGGAGATCAAGAAGGTGCTGCGGGCCGCCCGTGAGGATGACTACCGGCAGCTGGAGCAGAACCTGGAGCTGGAGCGAGAGGCCTTTTCCGCCTGTCGCGAGCTGATCGGCGAACTGCGACTGGAGATGAAGCTCGTGGCGGTGGAGTACCTCCACGACGGCAGCAAGGCGGTGTTCTACTTCACCGCCGAAAACCGCGTCGATTTCCGCGAGCTGGTGAAACGTCTGGCCCACCGTCTGCGCCTGCGCATCGAGATGCGGCAGATCGGCATCCGCGACGCCTCCGGACTTGTCGGCGGGGTTGGTATCTGCGGTCGCGAACTCTGTTGCGCATCTTTCCTGTCCACGTTCGATCCGGTTACCGTCAAGATGGCCAAGGAACAGGGACTGGCTCTGAATCCGATGAAGATCTCCGGCCTCTGCGGGCGGCTCATGTGCTGCCTGGGCTACGAGTACAAGGATTATATCCGCCTGCGGAAGGAACGTCAGCGGCGTCCGGAGACGGTGCCGGAAGACCGGGCGCAACCGGGAGCGAAGAAGGCGGCGTCGGAAGAGGGGGGCTCGGAGGGTGGAAGGCCGGAAGGCGTTCTGTCGGCGGACGTGCCGTCGGCGGACGGACCGCAGCAGGGCAGGACCCGGAGAGACCGTTCCCGGCGCGACCGGACGCGGAAAGACGGCGCCCGGCAGGACGGACAGCAGGAAGGTCAGTAAGGATGGAAACCGCAACGCGCGAACCGGTTTACTACGTTACCACGCCGATCTATTATGTTAACGACGTGCCCCATATCGGTCACGCCTACACCACCGTGGCTGCCGATGTCGTTGCCCGCTACCGGCGGCTTCGCGGCCGCCGGGTCTTTTTCCTCACCGGTACCGACGAGCACGGGGTCAAGATCGAAAAGACCGCCCGCGAGCGGGGGCTGGCCCCGCAGGAGCTGGTGGACGAGGTGGTGGAGCGTTTCCGCGGCCTGTGGAAAATCCTGAACATCTCCAACGACGACTTCATCCGTACCACCGAGGAACGCCACCGGCGTGCGGTGCTGGCGCTCTACGAGGCGGTGAAGCAGCACGGCGACATCTATCTCGGCACCTACGAGGACTGGTACTGCATCCCCTGCGAAACCTTCTGGACCGAAGGCCAGCTCGTGAACGGCGCCTGCCCCGAGTGCGGCCGGCCGGCCGAGCGGGTCAAGGAGGAGAGTTACTTCTTCCGCCTGTCGGCTTTCCAGGAGCGGCTGCTGGAGCACATCGAGCGCCACCCGGAATTCATCCGGCCGGAAGCCAAACGCAACGAGATCTTAAGCTTCATCCGCGAGGGGCTCAGGGATCTCAGTATCAGCCGTACCAGCTTCAGTTGGGGTATTGCGGTACGCGACGATCCGCGCCACGTCATCTATGTCTGGTTCGATGCCCTGATCAACTACATCACCGCGGCGGGTTACCCGGACGATGCCGAACGTTTTGCCGCCGTCTGGCCGGCGGACATCCACCTCATCGGCAAGGACATTCTGCGCTTTCATACCGTTTTCTGGCCGGCGTTTCTCATGTCCGCCGGCCTGCCGCTGCCCCGCACCGTCTTCGCCCACGGCTGGTGGACGGTGGATGGGGAGAAGATGTCAAAATCCCGCGGCAACGTGGTGGACCCGGCCGCGGTCGCGGCGGAGTACGGCGTCGATCCGTTCCGTTATTTTCTCCTGCGCGAGGTGCCCTTCGGACTCGATGGCGACTTCTCCCGTGAGGCGATGAAAAACCGTCTGAACAGTGAACTGGCCAACGACCTCGGTAATCTCTTCAGTCGTTCCGTCTCGATGCTGAAGAAGTATCGCGGTGCCGTGGTGCCGGCGCCGGACCGGGGTGATCCCCGCTGGCGGGAGTTCGCCGGCCTGGCGGCCGAGGTCAACGATGCCGTCGCCGCGGGCATGGAGGAACTGGCTTTCTCACGGGTGCTGGGAGAAATCCGTCGGTTGGCGGCGGCGGGCAACAAGTTCATCGATACCCAGGCGCCCTGGCAGCTGGCGAAGGATGAGGGCCGTGCCGCGGACCTCGACCAGGTACTCTACTGCAGCCTCGAGAACCTGCGGCTGGCGGCGCTCCATCTGCACCCGTTCATGCCGGAAAAGACGGCGGCGATGGCGGCCCAGCTCGGTCTTCCCGAGCTCTTCACCGCCTCCGGGACCGAAGCGTACCGGTGGGGCGGCCTGCCGGCGGGTACGAAGGTGACCCCGGGCCCGGCGCTGTTCCCCCGCATCGAAACGTGATCCACGTCGTCGACAACCGCCGGGGCGGGGCACCACAGCCGGTGGAGAACATTCTCGGCCTGGTGGTGCAACGTTACCGGCTGCGCAAGGGTTTTCAGGAGCAGCGGCAGTTCGACTGCTGGGCGGCGGCGGTGGGTACCCGCATCGCCCAGGTCTGTCAGCCGCTCCATATTCGCCGTCAGACCCTCCATCTCAAGGTTTCCAGTTCCGCCTGGATGCACCAGCTCTACTATCTGCAGGATGAGATCCTCAATCGCTTCAACGCCGCCAGTGGCTGCCGGCCGCCGGTGACGAATGTGCATTTCACTCTCGGAACCATCGCCGAACCGGCCGTTTCGCCGGCCGCGGTCGCGGCGGCGAAGAAGCCCTTGCCGCCGGATCTCCATGCCGTCGACGAGGCGGCGAAGCGGCGTCTGCGGGAGGAGATCGTCGCTGTGGTTACGGACCCCGAGCTGGTCGAGATCATCTATGCCGCCCGGCTCCGTGAACTCGCCGCCCGGCCGGCCGGCGAAGCCGACGGGTAGCCGCCGTGTCCGACGTTCCTGCCGCCGGGATCCTCTATCTGGTGCCCACCCCCATCGGCAATCTCGAAGATCTGACCTTCCGGGCGGTGGCGGTGTTCAAAACCGTCGATCTGGTGGCGGCGGAGGATACCCGCACGACCAGGAAGCTGTTTACCCACTTCGGCATCCGTCGGCCACTGACCGCCCTGCACGATCACACCTCGGCCGCCCGGGTGGAAAAGCTGGTGGAGGAACTCGTTTCCGGCCGTTCCGTCGCCCTGGTGAGCGAGGCGGGAACGCCGGGGTTGTCCGATCCCGGCTATCCGTTGATCCGTCAGGCCATTGCTGCCGGGATCTCCGTCGTTCCTCTGCCCGGCGCCTGTGCCGCGGTCACCGCCCTCACTGCCTCCGGCCTGCCGCTGACCGAGTTTCATTTTGCCGGTTTCCTGCCGGTAAAGGATGGTGCCCGCCGCCGCCGGCTGCAGGAACTGGCAATGCTTCCCGGTACCCTGATCCTTTACGAATCGCCGCGGCGCATGGCCGCCGCTCTGACAACCATCGCCGAGGTGATGGCGGCACGGGAAGTCTGCATTGCCCGCGAACTGACTAAACTGCACGAGGAGTTCATCCGCGGCCCGGCGACGGAACTGGCCGCCCGGGAGGCCGGGCGGCAGTGGCGCGGCGAGATCACCATCCTCATTGCCGGTGCCGCCGGCGTACCCCGGACCGCAGCCGAAGCTGCCGATGTCGACGAACTCGTTCGCGGTGAGCTCGCGGCGCTGCGCGCCGCCCGGCCCGACCTCTCCACCCGCGACCTGGTCGCCGCCCTCAAGCCCCGTTTCCCTTCTCTCGATCGCCGCCGGCTCTACGACTTGGTGCTGCGGGAAGGTGGGTCTCCCGGCTGATTGTCCGGTCGTTGTTGCTCCGTTATCACGGCTCGCACTGTCGCTTAAGCGCACTCCGAGCCGCTAGGAGATTTTTTGGCCATGGGTAACCTTCCGTTGGGTCTGCCGGTGGAAATAACCGCCTGAAGGCATGGGCACGGTTCTTGTGCCAGGTCAAGCGCACTCCGAATAGCCGCAGGCGTGGCAGACGAAGCAGCCGCCCTCGTGCTCGATAACGCCGCCGCATTCGGGGCAGGCGCCGAAGGCCTGGGTGTCGTCGCTCAGGGAATCGTCCCGCCGGCCGCCGTTGTTCTCCTCCAGATGATGACGCACCGCCTGGGCGATGGCGTCGGCGCAGGAGGTCACCTTGTTGGCGCCGAAACCGAAGGGTTTGTGGCAGCTGATGCCGATGAGCTGTTTGACCACGGGTTCCGCCGGCATCCCCATGCGCCAGCCCAGCGACACCAGCCGGCCGATGGCCTCGCACTGGCTGGCGGCGCAGCCGCCGGCCTTGCCGATGGTGTTGAACAGCTCAAAGGGACGGCCGTCCGCGTCGGTGTTGATGGTGACGTAGAGCGGCCCGCAGCCGGTGGTCATCTGGAAGGTCTTGCCGGTGAGCGACCGCGGCCGGTCGCGCTTCACCGGCATCTCGGCGCCGGCGGCCGGTTCCTTGCGGTCGGTCTTGCCGATGTTGAGTACCTGGTTCTCGCGGCAGCCGTCGCGGTAGATGGTGACCCCCTTACATCCCAGCTGGTAGGCGAGAATAAATGCCTTTTCCACGTCCGCGACGGTGGCGTTGTGGCCGAAGTTGATCGTCTTGCTGACGGCATTGTCGGTATGCCGCTGGAAGGCCGCCTGGATGGCGATGTGGGCCTCGGGATCGATGTCGTGGGCGGTTTCGAAGATGCGCCGGTACTTGAGCGGTATCGCCTCGATTCCCTGGACGCTGCCGTTGTGGGCGATCCCGCGGAGGGTCTCCTGGTTGTAAAAGCCTTCGGCCCGGGCCCGGGCGGCGAAGACGGGGTTTACCTCGAAGAATTCGTCATCGTCCATCACCCGGCGGATGAAGGCCACCGCGAAGAGCGGCTCGACACCGCTGGAGCAACCGGCGATGATGCTAATGGTGCCGGTAGGCGCGATGGTGGTGCGGGTGGCGTTGCGCACCGGGGTGTGGGGGTCAGTGCGGCCGTAGATGCTGCCGGGGAAGTTGGGGAAGGCGCCCCGGGTGCGGGCCAGCTCCACCGAAGCCTGAAGTGCACGCTCGTCGATGAAGCCCATCACCTCTTCCGCCAGCTTCCGCGCCGCGGTGCCGGAGTAGGGGAGGCCGAGCTCCAGCAGCAGGTCGGCAAAGCCCATGACCCCGAGGCCGATCTTGCGGTTCTGCCTGGTCATGGTCTCGATTTGCGGCAGCGGGTAGCGGTTGACGTCGACGACGTTGTCGAGGAAGTGTACCGCCAGATCCACGGCCGCCCCCAGCTTGTCGTAATCGACGGTTTCGTCCTTTACCATGTGAGCCAGGTTGATGGAGCCGAGGTTGCACGATTCATGCGGCAGCAGGGGTTGCTCGCCGCAGGGATTGGTGCTTTCGATCTCGCCCACCTCGGGGGTGGGGTTGGCGGCGTTGATGCGGTCGAGAAAGACAATCCCCGGCTCCCCCGAGGTCCATGCCTGTTTGACGATCTGCCGGAACACCTTGATGGCGTTCTGTTTGCGCACCGGCTCCCCGCTGCGCGGGTTGATGAGGTCGTAGTCACGATCCTCCTCCACCGCGCGCATGAATTCCTCGGTGACGGCCACCGAGAGGTTGAAGTTGTGCAGCAGGGAGAGGTCCGACTTGACCTTGATGAAGTCCATGATGTCGGGATGGTCGACCCTAAGGATCGCCATGTTGGCCCCCCGGCGGGTGCCGCCCTGCTTGATGGTCTCGGTGGCGGCATCGAAAACGGTCATGAAGGAGATGGGACCGCTGGAGATGCCTCGGGTGGAATGGACCACGTCGTTTTTGGGCCGGATGCGGGAGAAGGAGAAGCCGGTGCCGCCGCCGCTCTTGTGGATCAGGGCGGTCTGCTTGACCGCCTCGAAGATGCTGTCCATGGAGTCGTCGACCGGCAGCACGAAACAGGCCGAGAGCTGACCCAGTTCCCGTCCGGCGTTCATCAGGGTGGGGGAGTTGGGTAAAAAGTCGAGGCGGGCCATGAGCCGGTAGAATTGCCGCGCTTTGGAATCGATGTCGGCCTGGGGGTCGTAATTGCGGTCGCCGGCGGCGATGGTCCAGGCGACCCGCCATAACATCTCTTCAGGGGCTTCGCACAACTGCCCCTGGTCGTCCTTCTTCAGGTACCGTCGTTCGAGTACCGTGCGGGCGTTGTCGGCGAATTCCGGCTTCGGCAGGTCGGCGGGCAGCGGCGGGATAGCGGCGCGAAACATCGGTTTTCTCCAATTCTGAAAAGGTAAAATAAATATTATTGCAACACTATATATGGTATCTTTTTTGTCGGAGAGACACAAGATATAGTATTTGGACCGGTGTTTTGTCAAGCGGAAATGAACCGCATGGGTAGTCGTCAAACCGTACTCGGTGTCGAGGCGTAGATCATTCGCCGGCTCCGGCCGAGGCTACATACCGCGACGGCCGGCTGATGTGTCAGCCGGCCGTCGCGGGGTGCGGGGAGGAGGGGGGAGAGCTAGAAGTCTTCGAAGCTGCCTTCGTCGTCATCGAAGGGGATGACCTCTTCCGGCCGGACCGTTCTGCTGTCGGCGGCGGCAGCGGTTTTGTCGAGCGGTTTCGGGCGGGGTGCGGGGGGTGATTGTGCCGCCGCCTTTCCCGGCGCCGACTTTGCCGCCGCCGGAACGCCGGCCCGGGAGGCGGAAGACCGGTGCGGCGGGGGTTGCCGAAAGCTTGCCGGAGCGAATGCCGGGGCTGTCGTTGCGCCGGTGATGATGGCATTGAGTTCACCGACGAATCCCCGCATCTCCTCGGCCTGGGCGTTGAGTTCCTCGGATGCGGCGGCCATTTCCTCGGAATTTGCCGCGCTCTGCTGGGTGACCCGGTCGATATCGGCAAGGGCGCGGTTGATCTGGTCCAGTCCCTGGGTCTGTTCATGGGAGGCGGCGGCGATTTCGGCGATCAGGCTGCTGATCTTCGCGGTTCCGTCCGCCACCTGGTCGAAGGCGACGTTGGTGGTGGAAACCATATCGGTGCCGGCACCGATTTTGCTGACAATACCCTGGATCATGGTCGAGGTATCCCGGGCGGCCTCGGCGGCTCGCATGGCCAGATTCCGTACCTCCTCGGCGACCACCGCGAAACCGGCACCCGCCTG
>JAFGAM010000072.1 GCA_016933675.1 Candidatus Anaeroferrophillacea bacterium | reverse complement strand
CTTCACCTGTCGGCTGTAGATGAAAACTGCTTGAAATTCACCGGGATAGTAACCTCGATGGGGGGAAAAGGCAAATAGAATATGCCTATGGCAGCAACCCGGCTGATCGGCCGGGCCGCTGCCCCGGTGTGGTCCGTGCGTGATTGACTTGCGCCGGGAAACCTGCTAGGAAACGCTTGTTTACAAGGAAGTGTCTCCGTCACTGGTGGGCGGCCTGGACTTCAAATCCAGTGTTTCCCGTTGACCCGGGAAAGGTGGGTTCGATTCCCATACACTTCCGCCATTCGGCTGAACCGGGGTTGTATCCGGTATTGTCCGGTATTGTTGCTGATGGCCCCGTGACAACATGTTGCCGCGCGACTTTCTCCTCGGCGGGGTGGGTGCAGGGCGATTCAGCCCGCGTTTCGGCAATGGATTTCCCGGCGTGCGGAGCGCAGAAAATGGCGCTGCTTGAGCCCCGGCAGGCGGCGGAAGCGGCGCAGCGGATCGGACCGGCGGATATCGCCGGCCGGATGTCTCGATGAGGTGGGGATATGCTCGGTGGCTTGGGGTTGCCCGAACTGGTGATCATCCTGGTGATTATCCTGATTATTTTCGGTACCGGGAAACTGCCCGAGATCGGCGGCTCCCTCGGTAAGGGGATTCGTAATTTTCGCAAGGCGTCCAGCGGGAGTGACGAGATCGACGTGACCCCCAAGGCGGATGAGGAAGCCGCGGGTGCCGCGGACGCCGGGAAAAAGATCGAATCATAGCGTGGACCGGGGTGATGGCGAAGGTCTGTCTCGGTATCGGTGCCAATGTCGGCGATCGGTCGGCTGCAATTGCCGTTGCCGGCGAACGGTTGAACGAGTTGCCGGAGGTGCGGATTGTCGGCCGCTCGCGGCGGTATGAAACCGCGCCGGTCGGCGGCGTGACCCAGGGCGATTTTATCAATGCGGCGCTGATGATCGAGACCGGCCTGCCGCCCCATGCGCTGCTGCACCGACTGCTGGATATCGAAGCGCGGTTGGGGCGGCGGCGCACTGTCCGCTGGGGGCCGCGCATCATCGATCTTGACATCCTGTTCTACGATTCACTGGTGCTGCGGACCGCCGAACTGACCATCCCCCACCCCGAGCTTCACCGCCGCGGGTTTGTGCTCTATCCCCTTGCGGATATCGCCGCGACCCTGGTGCATCCGGAACTGGGGCTGGAAATCAGGGTGCTGCTGCAGCGCTATGATGCCGGCGCCGGCGGCAGCGGGCCGCCGGTGGTTCCCCTGCCGGAAACATAACCGGCTCCCCGTTTCCGCTTTGGCCGCTCCGGTGTTCCTGGCGTTGCGCCGGATGGAATCGCCGGGGGGCTCGGGGGTCTCGTCGCCGAGTCACCCGTCCGGCGGCTTGGGTTCCCGCAGGGAGCGGGAGGACCCATTCCCGATGAACCTGAATGCTTGACGGAGATGTGTAGATGGATTTTTTTATCGACACCGCCAATCTCGATGAGATCCGCCGGGCCGCCGCCTACGGTCTGGTCGACGGGGTGACCACCAATCCCACCCTTGCTTCCCGCGAGGGGCGGGAGTTCACCGCCCTCATTCGCGAGATCGCCGGTCTGGTGGATGGTCCCGTGAGCGCCGAGGTGATTTCCCTTGCGGCTGACGGGATGGTGGCCGAGGCCGAGCGGCTGGCGGCCATCGGCGACAACATTGTTATCAAGATCCCGATGACCCCCGAGGGTCTCAAGGCGGTGAAGAACCTCAGCGACCGGGATATCAAGACCAACGTCACCCTGGTGTTTTCGCCGCTGCAGGCGCTGCTGGCCGCCAAGGCCGGGGCGACCTATGTCAGCCCCTTCGTCGGCCGGCTGGACGATATCGGTCATGACGGGATGCTGCTGGTGCAGCAGGCGGCGACCATTTTCGATAACTACGGCTATCCGACGAAGATCATCGTTGCCAGCATCCGTCATCCGCAGCATGTCATGGCGGCGGCGGAGATGGGGGCCGATGTCGCCACCATGCCGTTCAAGGTGATCATGCAACTGGCAAAGCACCCGCTGACGGACATCGGTATCAGCCAGTTTCTGGCCGACTGGGAGAAGTTGCAGGCGGGAAGCGACGCCGCGGCCGATTGATCCGGGCCTGACGCGACCGGTTTCCGCGGCGCCCGCAGCCTTGCTCCGATCATCCTGACGCCCTGCCCGGAGGTGCTGGTGGGATCTGTTGCCGGCCGCCCTGCTGCTCGAACGTGCGGGCGCCGGTCGTGGTGCGGCGGTGATCATCGTGCCGGCGGGTGCAATCCGTGAAGAGGGGGACATGCCATGGCGCACCGGTTCTTTGTTTCGCGTCCGTTTGTCTGGCTGTCAGCTGTCCTGCTACTGACCGTCGGTTGCAATCTGCCCCTCGACGAACGGCAGGAGGTGGGCGCGCTGCAGGCCCGCCAGCAGCAGTTGGAAACCCGGTTGCAGGAACTCCAGGCCGCCAACGACGAGCTGAAAACATTGGTTGGCGACCTGCGCTACAAACTGGACGGTGTCCGTGATTTGGTGCTGCAGAACAGCCAGGCGCTGGCGGCAGCCCGGGGTTCATCGGCGCCGGCGGCGGCAAAGCCGAAATCGCCGCCGCCGGATTTTCCCGCGTCTCCGGCACCGGCGGCGCCGGCCGCCGGTGCGCCGGCGGACACCGAGGCTGCCCGGGTGATGTATCAGCAGGCCCTCGGTCACTACAAGAATGGCAGTTACGACCAGTCCATCTCCCTGTTCAAATCCTTCCTGAAGGGGTACCCGCGGCACGAGATGGCTGCCAACGCCCGTTACTGGCTCGGCGAAAACTTTTATTCGCTGGCCGAGTTCGCCCAGGCAATCGCCGAATTCAAGAAGGTGGTGGAGGAATACCCCGCCAGCGGCAAGATTCCCGGGTGCCTGCTGAAGATCGGGATGTCGTTTCAGGCCATCGGGATTGCCGACCAGGCGGCGGACTATTATCAGCGGGTGGTGCGGGATTTCCCCGAAACCTCGAGTGCCGAACTTGCCCGCCGTAAACTGGAAGCGCTGCCGGCGGCCTGAATCGGCGGCAAGCGAATCTCCGTTCCGGATTGCGGCGGGAAAGAAAAAACGCTTGACTTCCGGGGGGCAACCCCCTATAGTTCACAACCTTGATGATTCCGCAACCGATGATGCAGTGTGCCGCCATTGGCGGCGCCCGGGTTACGGAACGAGAAGCTTCACGCGGAGTGGATACGGAGTAGTGGCGATGTATGCGGTGGTAAAAACAGGCGGCAAGCAGTATCGTATGGCGCCCGGCCAGGTTGTCCAGGTGGAGAAACTCCCCGGCGCGGCGGGGGACAGCATTCAATTCCCCGAGGTCCTCGCGGTGGTTGGTGATGACGAGGTCAGGATCGGTGATCCACTGCTGCCGCAGGCAAAGGTGAGCGGTGAAATCGTGGCTCAGAAACGGGCCCGGAAGATCCTGGTGTTCAAATCCAAACGACGCAAGGGATCCAAAAAGATGCGCGGTCACCGGCAGTCCCTTACCGAGGTGAAGATT
>JAFGAM010000071.1 GCA_016933675.1 Candidatus Anaeroferrophillacea bacterium | reverse complement strand
GGATTTCTTCCGCCGTCAAGGTCAGGTCGGTAGAGAGTATCAACCGGGATTGACGCCGTGTCCCATCCTTGTTTTCCAATTGGGAACAGACCGCCCTTACTCGTTGGCCGCCAAGGAAATATGCCAGTACCTCGGTGCTGCGGTAATGCACCGTCTGCTCTTTTCCATAGAGAAAAAGTTGTCGCGTCGTTTCGGGGAACGCGGCAACCGTTTCCGGCATGAGTTTGCTACCGTACTTCCTGGGCCGCCCACGTTTTCCATTGTGTGGTGGCGGTGGTGCATAAAGGGCCGTGTCTCGGCGGACCTGACCGATGACCTGGCAACCCATGTTCAGGGCCGGCTTGATCAGATTCCGGCGCATGTACCAGCTATCCAGCAGCACCGTTACAAGGCGATCCCGGAATCCGGACCTGACCACCCGTAAAAGGGTTTTGGCGGCAACCAGCTTGCCGCTGTTGCCGGTGGATCGGGACAGGCGGGACAAGACCGGGACCGCCACGGAGCGCCGTTCCCGGGACAGGGTCAATCCCAGGCTGACCCAGTTTTGCCCCCGCACGAAAAGCTGCCGGTTCATTTTCGCTCCGTGCTGGTGGTGTATCCGTGATTCCGGCGCCTTTGGCGAACCGCGCAAAATCGCCGCAATGTCAAGCACTTTTTTCACATTTTTTCGCTTCGACAGCTTTTTTCAAAGAGCGCAGGTGGTACCGAGGTGAGTGCTTCACGAAGTGGTCAGAACTCTATCCTTCAGCTTAAAGATCCCGCGGGTAAAAATTTCAGAAAAGATGGCGCTCAGTTCCTCGGGCGAAATTGCGCCCGCGGCCCGATACCATTTATACGTGTAGTGAACCATTCCGAAAAAGGCGAAAGCGGCGGCCGGCAACGGCAACGGCTTCATGATTCCGGCCGCCTGCAACTGGGTAAAGATATCGGTCAGAGCCTGATAATAGAGACGCTCCCGGGCCAGCACCCGCGCTTTGCGCTCCGGGCCGAGCTGGTCGATATCATTGATCAGCAGGATAAGGCGGTCGCGGTCACCGGCGTAAAAACCGGTGTAAAAGAGCATGAAGCGCTCGAGCCGGACCTCAGGTTTGAGTTCGGCCCGCATGATTTCTTCAATCTCGCCCAGGGCCCGGCTGATGTAATCGTCGAGCAGCTGAAAGAGCAGATCTTCCTTGCTCTTGAAGTAATGGTAGAGCGAACCCTTCTGCAGGTCCATGGCCCGGGCAAGATCGGCAATCGAAGTGCCGTGGTAGCCTTTTTCCGCGAACAGAGCCGCAGCCTTGTCGAAAAGTTCCTGTTGTTTCAACGCATACTTGTCAGTCATGAAAAATACCGATCGGTCGTTAGAATTTAGTGCTGCATAAAACATCGTACTCTTAAATGCAAGGGATATTTCCTGCGCGAGTTGATGGAACCGTGACAACTGCAATGGGTCGAAAAGGCATGGCATGGCAACGGCTTCAGATTCGCCGTCGGCAAAAGCCGAGGCCGGCGTACACAGAGACGAAGTACGTCAAATGGCTCAATTGCCGCGCAAGGAAGAGGATGGAGTTATTAGGAAGCCATCAAAGTTACCGCCGGGCTTTATATGCTGTGGGGCGCATCTCATCTGTTGCCGAGGGCTTCACGGCAATCGTTGGCCCGGCCGTTTCCGGCGGCGGAGAGCGCAATCTTCAGCCGCCATGCTCCGCTGGCTGTTCCTCGCCGCAGTCCGTTTCCGGGATGAGTAGCGGCGGTCTGCCCTTCCGGGCGCGGATCCAGTTGATTGCCCGGTTTATACCCGGGCGGCGAATGAGGCGACATTCCAGCCGCCGTTTGCCGGGGAAGTTGAGCAGGGTGAGGGCGATGACGATGGTGATCAGCCCTTGACCGGGGAGAAACAGCATCGCCAGGCCGGTCAGCAGGAAAAGGGCGCCGAACAGGTTCTTGGCGATCAGGATGGCCCAGTGGACTAACGGGTGGCGGCCGCGGTAGTAGGGTCGCTTACGGGTGAAATAGTCCGCCGGCATCCATGCGACGAGTAGCGGAATGAAGATCAGCGAGGCGACGAAGGTGACCAAAGACAGGCTGCCCAGCCACCAGAGCAGGGTCGAATGTTCACGCAGGGGAAGAAGACGCATGATGTGGTATGAGTTCATTGACGGGGTGCCGCCAGCTGCCGCTCCGGGCAAAACAGGTGCATTCGCACCGTTTCGTCCAATCGCGGCGCGATATCGGCCCCGGCGGCGGAGCGCCGCCGGCCGAAGGCAAAAATTTCGCGCCGCGTCATGTGCGGGGAGAGGACGTAGTACTGAAACATCATAATTCCTTCTTCACCTGTTGCCGATACCGGTCTCCGTGACCTGGCGCAACTGGTGGCTGTTGTCGGGGATATCCTCGGCCTCTCCACCCGGCTCGGCGGTTTCCGGCTGTCGGCGGCCGATGTCGCGGTAGAGCAGCGGCCGGCGGTGAGGAAATATCTGCTCCTCGGCGCGCCAGCGGCTGACGGCGCCCGGATCGATGTCGGTGCCGAATATTGCCTCGTCGCGGGCGGTACCGGCCAGCACCTCCCCCCGCGGGGTAAAGACGGCACTGTAGCCGCTGAAGGTCGGTCCCGGCCGGTTGGCGTAGATGCAGTAGACCTGGTTGTTGAGCGCCGCCCCCTTGAGCCGGCGCCACATGTAGTCCATCGGGAAATCCCGCGGTACGGCGGAGATGTTGACGATGATCTCCGCCCCCCTGAGGGCCAGCACCCGCCAGACCTCGGGGAAGGCGGCGTCGAAGCAGATGTTGATGCCGAGCTTGCCCATCGGCGTTTCGAACACCTTCAGCTCGCGCCCGGGGACGAACTGTTCGGTCCAGTGGACGTGGGTTTTGGTGTAGTGCTGCACCTCGTGGCGGTCGACGTAGGTCGCCAGGTTGTAAAACCGGGTGCCCCGGCGTTTGATCTCGCCGATGATCACCCGGGCGTCCTGCTGCCGGACGTACCGGTAAAGATCCTCGGAAATGGTCCGGTAGACCACCTGCATGCGCCGGTAGAGAAATCCCTCCGGTTTTTCGAAGGATGGGTGGCCGTGGAGGATGAGCTCCGGGAACACCAGCAGATCGGCGTGCCGGTTCCGGGCAATAATCTCCTTGATACGGCCGACGTGGGTCTGAATGTGGCGACCGCAGTAGTTTATTTGGGCGATACAGATATGCATAGGTTTATTTCCAGTGATATCCGGTATGATTATTGCCTCGTGACTTCCGCCTCAGTGCCGAGCCCGACCCGTTGAGGATTGTTCCGCAAAAAGCATACCCGACACTGCCGGTTTATTTCAGGAATGCCGGAATGTATTTCTGTTTGATCTCCTCCTCGATCTGCTGGAGATAGAAACGCGGCGCGTCCCCGCCGTAGCTGGGGTCGCCGTAGCGATAGAGGCTGCCCTTGTCGCGGGCGATGTTTTCGTCCACCAGATCCTCGTCCACATCGTTCGCCATGATGCGGCGGGCGGCGATGCGTTCGATGATGCGGTGGATGCCGGAGCCCGACTGGGCCGGATCCTTGATCCGGTAGGAGAGGTAATCGGGCACTCCCAGTTCCGAAGCCACTTGGCGGTGAACCCGTTTGCGGAGCATATCGCGCTCACTCTCGATCTTCAGCCGCGGGGAGATGCGCATGGCGGTATGGATCACGTCCCGGTCGAGGTAGGGGGCGCGCAACTCGATGGAGTGGGCCATGGTCAGCTTGTCCTCCCGCTCGAGGGTGTCGGTGTAGAGGAAACTGAGGTCCTCCCACAGCTTTTCGTGCAGTCGCAGGTAGCCGTGTTCTTCGAGGACGTCATTGTACCACGGGTAGCCGGCCATGATTTCGTCCGCCGCCTGGCCGGTGAACATCACCCGGATGCCATCCTCGGCGGCCAGCTTTGCCGCCAGGTACATCGGGATTGCCACTTCCACCTGCAAAAGGCCGCACTCCTCGACGTCGTGGATGATGCCGGGAATGGCCTTTTCCACCAGGGCCTCGTCGATGATGGTGGTTTTCAATTGCAGGCCGAGATCCTTCGCCACCGAACGGGCGGCGACGATGTCGCCCGATTCCTCAGTGCCGGTGCAGTAGCAGATGACGTTCTTGCCTTCCCGCTGCAGCAGTTTGGCCACCAGCACCGAGTCGATGCCGCCGGAGAAGATCACCCCGATGGCCGACTCCTTCAGACCCGTGAGCCGCTTCCGTACCGCGGTGATGAGGGCTTCCTTGTAGGATTCGATCCCGGTGCGAAAGTCGACAATATCGATCTGCGGCAGTTGCAGATTGTAACCGTTGCCCACCGCAACCCCGCTGTCATCGAGGGTGAGCAATTCGCCGGGGTTGAGCCGTACGGGTTCGTCGGTACCGTTCCACAGCGATTTTTTCTCCGATGCGAAGTAGGTCACCCGTTCCGTGGTCAGGTAGTAGAGCGGCTTCTTGCCGATGGGATCCCGCGCCAGGACCACCGATTTGCCGTCGGTCACGGCGATGACGTACATGCCGTCAAGCAGGCTGACCACCTTTTCCATCGCTTCGCGAAGGTCGCCGCGGTAGGTTTCGCCCAGCAGGTGGACGATGATCTCGCTGTCACTGGCTGTGCTGAAGGTGTGCCGGCGGCGCAGCAGGGTGCGGAGTTTCTGGTAGTTGTAGATTTCGCCGTTGTGGATCAGAGTCAGGGCGCCGTCACAAGAGACGTAGGGCTGGGTGGTGCCCTCGTCGCCGATGATGCGGAGGCGGGAGTGACCGAGGGCGATGCGGCTTTCACGGGAGAAGAAGTCTTTCAGTTCGTCGATTTCCGCCGCCCGGCGTGATTCGCCGTCGAGGCAGGCCCCGTGCTGGTCGGGGCCGCGGTGGGCCATCTTCATCAGCATGTCAAAGATGTCGGTTGATATCATCGTTCCCTGATGGACCAGATGACCGCAGATAGTACACATGTATGTTGTTTTGTCCTCCGTGCCGAGGTGGAAAGAAAACCGCCGGGGAATCGGGCCGGGCAGGATGCCGTGCCCATTCCCCGGCGGCGGTGGATGGCTTCGTGAAAACGCCATCTTCTTTGTTGCGCTGCCGGTTGAGTCAATTGACGTACCCCCAGGTACGCTCATTCCTCATGCGGGGGAGCGTCGTGAATCTGGAGCCGTTGGCGTGCCACCCCTTCTCAGTGCATATCGGTAGTTGTTACAATTCTGCATGACTCTTGCCGGCCGTAGGATGTCCGCGGTCTAGAAATAGTAGCCGATGTTGACATTGAACAGCATATGCCAGTCATCGTCCTCACCGCCGGCCAGCGGCTGGGCGGCATCGCTGCCCAGCCAGGCCATGTTGCGGCCCATGATGAAGTCGACGTAGGTGTAGATCGGATTGGCGCTGATCAGGCAGCCCAGGGTGTTGATATGGGAATCGTCACCGTCGCCGCTGTCCTTGTCGAGTATGCTGTAATCGTCGTAAAAGGTCAAGTTGGTAACCGGGCCCCAGGAGACCGGCACGTCATAGCTCAGGTTGGCGACGTAGATGTTGCCTTCCGAAGCCACCTCATATGAACCGGCGAAGGCGCCCATGAGGATGGAATCATCGCTCACGCCATCCGGGTTTTCCGGGTCGTACTCGTAGCGTGCCGCTTCCAGCATCAGGTTCCAGGGGCCGTAATTGCCGTTGAGATGTACCGCCGCGGCCCAATGATCGCCGTGGTCTTCGGTGATGGAGTTGTAGAGCATGCCCCACTCGCCGGAGAAACCGATTTCGGTGGAGCCGAGGTCGCCGTGGTCGAGGGTGCATGCCGCCCGGAGGTTGAACTGGTTGTCCTCGGAGTTGCTGGAGGCCAGGCCGCCGTCGTCGATGACATCAAAAGAGTAGCGTGCGGTTTTGCCGGAGCTGCCCCACTCCTCGTTCTTGAAGAAGGCGAATTGAAGGTTCAGCGGGCCGTCGTTGTAGAGCAGCTTGGCGCCCATGTCGTAGTCATCCTCGAGGCCGACGTAGTAGGGGACGCCGAACCAGAAGTTGTGCGACGCGTAGGGCAACAGGCCGAAGGGCACCTGGGTGACCCCCAACTGGCCCTGGAGCTTGTCGGTGAAGTTGTAGCCCACCCAGCCGTGGTGGATGACGTCCATGTAGCTGTACCAGCGATACTGGGCCGAGATCAGCAGGTCGTTGTATTGGCCGTTGACGTCGAGGCGGAAAATGTCGAAATTGAAGTCGCCGCCGCGGTCCTTCTGCTGGTCATTCCAGTCGCCGTAGCCGTAGTTTACCCTGAGTGCCCCGCCAATGGATATATCCTTCACCGGGCCTTCGTCACCGGCATCGGCTTCAACTTCCAGGGCGGCGGTTTTCTGCTGCTGTTCAACCTGAACGGTTTCCACCGCAGCAATCTTGGATTCCAGTTGTCGGAGCTGCTGTTTCAGGGCTTCCATATCCGCCAAACGGGCCTTGAGGTCTTGAATCTCTGCCCGCAGCGCGCCGGTTTCAGAGCCCCCCGCCAGTACGCCGGCCGGCAGCAGCAGGCTCATGGTGATAACCATCGCCGCGGCAATGGAGGTCGTTGTACGTCCGTAAGACATGATGTCGCGCTCTCCTTTCATCGATATTTGACGGTGTTGTTGAACCGACGATGCGATATTAGACGGGTTGTTGTCGTCTCTTCCGACTCCCGTCTCCCGTTTCCTGTCTCCTGTCTCACGCTCAAGGCAGCCACTTCTTCACCAGGTCCTGATGCTCGTCCACCCACTTGCGGGCCGAGGCCTCGGGGCTGGCGCCTTCCTGCCGGTTCATGATCATCACCGTGGCGATGTCCTTCGGGGTCCAGGAGAAACTGTCCAGTACCGCGTAGACCTCGGGCAGGTCCTCTTTCAAACCCTTGCGCACCATGGTGCTGATGTATTCATCGCCGCCGTAGATGCCCTTCGGATCGTCGAGATATTTAAGCTCCCAGCGGGCGAACTTCCAGTGGGGGGTCCAGCCGGTGACGACGATCCATTCCCGGTTCTTGATCGCGTCCTGCAGGGCGGCGGCCATGGTTGCGCCACTGCCTTCAACCAGGTTCATCTTCCCGAGGCCGTATTCCTTCATCACGGTCTCGGTTTTGCTCATCAGGCCGGCACCGGGGTCGATGCCGATGACCTTGTTGGCAAATTTCCTGGCGTTGGCTTTCAGGTCGGCGATGGAATCGATGGTGACGTAGGCGGGCACCACCAGACCGATGCGGGTGCCGTGGAGGTTCTTGCCCAGGTCGACGATCTTGTCCTTGAACCTCTTCAGATAGTGCCCGTGGGTGGTGGGCAGCCAGGCGGTGACCATGCCGTCGGCGTCGCCGGAGGCGATGGACTGCCACATGGCGGCCGCGGCCACGGGTATGACCTCGACGTCATAGCCGAGATCCTGGAGTACCACCTGCACGACGTGGGTCGAGGCGGTGGCACAGTCCCATTCCACGTAGGCCAACTCGACCTTCCCCTTGCCGGCAGCCGCCGGCTGGATGCCGGTGGTCAGACAGAGCGCCAGCAGGATCATGAGCGTTGCCAGGGTGCGTTTCAGAATCATTTGTTCCTCCTTTTCCTTTTCATGGTGAATATAAAATGATGATTTCACAAAAGGCCGCTTTTGGCCATTTACCGTCATTTCCGTGCAGGATGGAATCTAGTAGATTCAATCATTTAGGCGGTTGTTGGGGCGACCGTCCGGTCGCCCGTACCCGCCGGCGTGGGAATGACGCCTTGTTCGAGTTCTTGCGAGTCCGTTAAATATGATCGCGTACACTTTCCGGGTTGCGGTTGTTTCTCCAACCGGACTGGGCGCGTCATCGGGGTCCTTCCGGTGATGTGGTCGGCATACAGTGGCCAGGCGGGGGCGTCGGCGCGGGACCGCGGAACCCGGTCGGTTCCCTGTGTCCCGTTATTCACAGCTGTTTCCCCGGCCAATTTTCTGGGTGATGCGGTCGAGGATCATGGCAACGATCACGACGCCGATGCCGGCGACAAAGCCCTTGCCGGGCTGCAGGCGCTGGATCGCCTTCCAGACCTCGCCGCCCAGTCCCTTGGCGCCGATCATGGCGGCAATGACCACCATCGACAGGGAAAGCATGATGGTCTGGTTGACCCCGGCCATGATGGTCGGTGTTGCCAGCGGCAGCTGAAGTTTGAAGAGCTTCTGCTTCCTGGTCGAGCCGAAGGCGTCGGCGGCTTCAACCAGGTCTCCCGGTACCTGCTGGATGCCGAAGCAGGTCAGCCGGATGGACGGCGGCATGGCGAAGATGACGGTGGAAAAGATTGCCGATACCGGGCCAAGCCCGAAAAACGGGATCGCCGGGATCAGGTAGACAAAGGCCGGCATCGTCTGCATGAAGTCGAGGATCGGCATGACGATTCGGTTGAAGCCCGGCGACAGGGCCGCGGTGATGCCCAGGGGGATCCCGATGATGATCGCGATGCCGGTGGAAAATATCACCAGGATGAGGGTGTCGATGGTGGCGTTCCAGAGCCGAAGGTTCCAGATCAGCAGCAACCCGAAGAGGGTCATGATCGCTACCCGGCGGTCGGCGAGCCGCCACGCCAGAAAGACCAGCACCAGAATGACAAGCCACGGCGGCAGGAATTCGAGTCCGTCTTGGAGCAGGTTGATACCGGTCTCCAGGACGTCGGAGACGCCCTTGGTGATGAAGGCGAAGTTGTCGGTGAGAAAGGCGATCACCGCTTCGATGATATCTTCGAGGGGGAATGCTGGAATGGAAAGGTTCATCGGTTGGATCCTCCTTCCGCGAGTCCGGCGAGCAGGTTGCCGCGGACGACAACGCCCTGCAATTTGCCGTCCTCGTCGACCACCGGGACCGGTTTTGCGGTTTCGGCCATGATCGGAAACAGGGTATTGACCGGATCGTCCGGTTTTACCGCCTGGATATCGCGTTCGTAGAATTCATCGATGGGTTTGCGGTGGTGCTCCACCGCCTCCGCGGCCCGGTCGGCGGTCAGCAGGCCGCGGAAGGTGTAGTCACGGTCAACCACGAAGATCGAGCTGATACCCTCGTCCCGCATCTTATGCAGCGCTGTTCGCGGTCCGTCCTTGGGATAGGCGACCACCTTGGCTCGGCCCATGATCGACGCGATGGTGAGGACCTTGGATTTGTCGACGTCCTCGACGAATTTTTCCACGTAGCGGTTCGACGGGTTTTCGAGGATGTCCTCGGGGGTGCCGATCTGGACGATGCGGCCGTCCTTCATGAGAATGATGCGGTCGCCGATCTTCAGCGCCTCGTCGAGGTCGTGGGTGATGAATACAATGGTCTTCTGCATCCGCGCCTGCAGCGAGATCAGCTCGTGCTGCATGTCGCGCCGGATGAGCGGATCGAGGGCCGAGAAGGCCTCGTCCATCAGCAGAATATCGGGATCAACCGCCAGGGCACGGGCCAGGCCGACGCGCTGCTGCATACCGCCGCTGAGCTGGCGGGGATATGAATCCTCCCAGCCCTCGAGCCCGACCAGTTTGAGCGCATCGCGCGCCTTTTCCGCCCGTACGGCGGCTTCCATATGCTGGATTTCGAGGCCGTACGCGGCATTTTGCTGTACCGTGCGGTGGGGGAAAAGGGCGAAGTGCTGGAATACCATGCCGAACTTCGATTGCCGGATGCGCAGCAACTGGTCCTGGCCGGCGGTGGTGAGCTCTTCGCCATCGATGGTAATGGAGCCGGCAGTGGGCCTGTTGAGCAGGTTGAGGCAGCGGATGAGAGTCGATTTACCGCTGCCGCTCAGCCCCATGATCACCAGGATCTCGCCTTCGTAGACATCGAAGCTGGTGTCGGCGAGTCCCACCGCCTGACCGGTTTTTTCGAGGATTTCTTCCTTGTCGGCACCATCGGCGAGCAGTTTCAGCGCCCGTTCGGGGTGGGGGCCGAACACCTTTGATACATTTCGTACACAAATCTTTTTCTCAGACATGATGATCTTCTCGTTTTTTCGTTGCGGTACACGGGTGGCAAGCGGGGGAACGCGGGATGATGCCGCGTGCGGGTCCGGCCCGGGCGGTGCGTTGGTTTACCGCCGGCCAACGCCCTGAACCTGATGATTTCCCGCAGGGATTCGGACTAGATGTTTTTGGTGGTTGGGGGACGTTCGTCGGGGAGGTGTTCCACGTCCTGGGTGGTCAGAATGGGCGAGGCATCGATGTCCTCGGCCTGCATCATTTCGACAATGAGTGCCAGGGTGCGGTTGATGGTTTCCTGCTCTTCGGTGGGCAGGGCGGCGAGGCGGACAGCGAACTGCTCCTGCAGCGGCGGCGGCATAATACTGATGACCTCGCGTCCTTCCGGGGTCAGGTCGACCATCACCCGGCGGCGGTCGTCGGCACTGCGCGCCCGGCGCAGCAGACCCCGGGCCTCCAGACGGTCGACGATGCCGGTCATGGTGGCCTGGCTCAGGCAGACACGGTTCGACAGTTCACCGGCGGTGCATTCGCCGCCCTCGTGCAGCTGGTGGAGGGTGATGATCTGGGGCACGGTGAGGTTGAATACCCGACTCAGTTTGCGGCTGTAGCGATCGACCGCGCGGATGATGCGCCGCAGCGAGCGGAGGATGTCCTGATCGTAGGTGGGGGGCATGGAACTCCAGGGAAAGCGGTGAAAAAAACTTCGTACACGAAAATTCTTTCCCCTTTATACCAGTTCCAACCGCTTTCGTCAACGTCGGTACCCCGACGAACCTCCGGGCTGCGACCGGGGGAAGATATTTTCCTTTGACGGATTGTTAAGAATACGTTAAATCGCTGTTCGGGTTTGGACGGCGCAGAGCTGCCGACAACAACCGCCGGGTGCCTTCCTGAAGCCTGAAGGCGCCGCAACCGCCGGGATTGCCTGACCGATGATTACCTCGATGGTGTTCGCCTTTATGGGCGGGCTGGGACTGTTCCTTTACGGCATGAAGATTATGTCCGAGGGGCTCCAGAAGGCCGCCGGCGACCGGCTCCGCCGAATTTTGGAAAAGCTGACCTCCAACCGGGTGGTGGCCCTTCTGGTGGGGGCCATGGTGACGGCGGTCATTCAGAGCAGTAGTGCTACCACGGTAATGGTGGTGGGCTTCGTCAACGCCGGCCTGATGAACCTCATGCAGGCCATCGGGGTAGTGCTCGGGGCCAACATCGGTACCACCGTGACCGCCCAGATGATCGCCTTCAAGATCCAGAAGTACGCCCTGCCGGCCATCGGTATGGGCGTCGGTATGAAACTTTTTGCCCGCCGACGAAAAACCCAGTATCTCGGCGAAATATTCCTCGGTTTCGGCCTGTTGTTCTACGGCCTCGAGACGATGAAACACGGGCTGGCGGCGCTCAAGTCGTTGCCGGCATTCGCGCATGCCTTCGTCACCTTCGGTACCAACCCGGTGCTGGCGGTACTCGCCGGTGCCCTGCTGACCATGGTGTTGCAGAGCAGCAGCGCCACCGTCGGCATCACCATGGCGCTGGCCGCCGGCGGCATGTTGTCCTTCAGCGGCGGCCTCGGGCTGGTGCTGGGGGAGAACATCGGTACCACCATCACTGCCTTGCTGGCCAGCATCGGCACCAACGTCACCGCCCGACGCGCCGCCCGGGCGCATCTTCTCTTCAATGTTCTCGGGGTCTGCTATGTTCTCCTGCTGTTTCCGTTCTTTGCCGAGCTGGTTGATCACTTCACCCCCGGCGATCCCGAGATGGTCGTCGAGACCACGGCCCAGGCGGTGCAATTAGGGGTGGCGGTGGGCGACAAGCCCTACATCTCCCGTCACCTGGCCAATGCCCATACCCTCTTCAACGTGTTCAATTGCCTGCTCTTCCTGCCGCTCATCGGCCTCCTGGCGAAGGTCAGCTCGTGGATGGTCCCCGGTCGCGAAGGGGAAGGGGATTATCACCTGAGCTATCTCGACAACCTGCTGCTCGATACCCCGGCGCTGGCGATGTCGGAGGTGCGCCAGGAGACGGTGCGCATGGCCCGGGTGGTGATGGAAATGTTTCACCAGACCGTCGGTTGCCTGGAGGCTTTCACCCCGGCGGTCAGCGACGATATCCTGCGCAAGGAAAATACCGTCGATATGCTGCAGAAGGAAATCACCAACTTCGTCGTTACCCTGACCCAGTCCTCCCTGACCCCCGAGATTTCCCGCGAAACCACCTCGGTGATGTATATCGTCAATAACCTTGAACGTCTCGGTGACCATTCCGAAAACCTCCTGCGACTCATCGATCGCAAGGTGGAAAAGAAAATCGAATTCAGCCGTGAGGCGCTGGATGAGATTCATGAGATCGCCGCCCGCTGCGGCGAGTTCATTGCTCTCGTTGCTGCCGGTTACGAGCATGGCAACGAGAAGATCATTGTCGAAGCGAAGCGGCTTGAAGGCAGTATCAACACTCTCGAGGATCGTTACCGCAAGCGCCACATCCGCCGCCTGAACGAGGGCGGCTGCACCGTCGTTGCCGGCCTGATTTTCATCGATATGTTGACCAACTTCGAGAAGATCGGCGACCACTGCTATAATATCGCCGAGGTCATCGGCGGCGTGAAATGATGCTGGTCCCGTAACCGCTCAGCCACTCCACCTGCGCCGATGTCGCCGGCGCCGCCGTGGTGATCGATCATCGTACGTCGCGTTTTTTCCTTCCATGTTCGTTCCGTTTCCATCCTGGGCGTCCATCCGTCACCAATCCCTTTACAGATTTTTCCGGCCGGTGTATAGCAGGCGGTTGAACCATGCGTGCCGCCTTCATCGTACTCCGATCGGGAGTACGGAGGTGAGGACCATCAGCGGCACGGCACAACCGTGGGAGCATTGATGATGAAGTCAGTCAATCCAGCGACGAATGAGATGATCAGGGAATATCGGGAACATACCGATGCAGAGGTGTGGGCGGCCATCGAACGGGGCCAGGCGGCGTTCACCGCCTGGCGGAATACCGGTTTCGACGAACGCCGGCGGCTTTTGCTGGCTGCCGGCCGGGTGGTGCGGGAAGAACTGGAGCAGCATGCCCGCACTATCACTATGGAAATGGGCAAGACCATCACCGAGAGCCGGGCCGAGGTGGAGAAATGCGCCCGTGTCTGTGAATTCTACGCCGACCATGCCGCTGCCTGGCTTGCCGACGAGCTGGTGGAAACCGATGCCGAAAAAAGCTTCGTCGCCTATGAGCCGCTGGGTCTGGTGCTGGCGGTGATGCCGTGGAACTTTCCTTTCTGGCAGGTGTTCCGCTTCGCCGCTCCGGCGCTGATGGCCGGCAACGGCGGGGTATTGAAACATGCCTCCAACGTCCCCGGATCGGCGCTGGCCATCGCGGGTATCTTCCGCCGTGCGGGTTTCCCGCCGGACCTGTTCAATACCCTGCTCATCGGCGCGTCACGGGTAGAGGCGGTTATCGCCAACCCGCTGATCCGGGCGGTGACCATTACCGGCAGCGAAGTCGCCGGCAGCCGGGTGGCCGCCGCCGCCGGCCGTGAAATCAAGAAGACGGTGATGGAACTGGGCGGCTCAGACCCTTTTATCGTCCTCGAGGATGCCGATCTGCCGGACTGTGTTGCGGTGTCCGCCGCCGCGCGGATGGTGAACGCCGGTCAGACCTGTATCGCCGCCAAGCGTTTCATTGTCGTTGCGTCCCGTGCCGAGGAATTTGCCGAACGGCAGGCGCAGGTAATGGGTGCCATGAAGGTCGGCGATCCGTTGGATCCGGCGACCCAGGCCGGTCCCCTGGCGCGGGCGGATCTGGTCGAAGACCTGCATCACCAGGTGACCGCCTCCATCGCTGCCGGTGCCCGGTTGCTTACCGGCGGCCGGCGCCTGGAAGGGCCGGGATTCTTCTACGCCCCGACGGTGCTTGCCGACGTGCGGCCGGGGATGCCGGTCTACCATGAGGAGACCTTCGGGCCGGTGAGCGCCATTATTCCGGTACGTGACGAGGAAGAGGCGGTGCGGGTGGCCAACGACTCGGAATACGGTCTCGGCGCCAGCCTCTGGACCCGGGATCTCGAACGCGGCGAGCGCCTGGCGCGGCGCATCGAATCGGGTGCCGTCTTCGTCAACGGGATGACCCGCTCCGACCCCCGGATGCCCTTCGGCGGGATCAAAAAATCGGGTTACGGCCGGGAGCTGTCCTATCACGGCATCCGGGAGTTCGTGAACATCAAGACCGTTTCCATCGGTAGCCGCTGACGACCTCGTCATCTCGATGGTTGGACCCTGGTCTGCCGGTCATTCATGAACCCCTGAGTCCCGGGGATGTCCGGGGTGATTGTTGCCGCGTAACTACTGGGCGTAAGGGCGAAAAATCTTTCGCCCCTACAGATCTGTACATGACGTTTGCCGAGTTCGGCGAAACTACCTTGATGCTGAATCGCTGCCGCGGGCGACGTGGGGCGCTGACCCCTGATTCCTGAGTTCTGACTTCAGGTTTCAGGCTTCTGACCCTGAAGGAGAAAAATTCCATGGACGCTATCTCCGCCGCGGTGCAGGCCCAGCGGGAATTCTATGCCTCCGGCAGAACCCGTGACATCGACTTCCGGCGCGAAAGCCTGTGTCGACTCAGAGAGGCGCTGCTCGCTTCCGAGGATCGCTTCTGTGAGGCCTTTCGGGAGGACCTGCACAAGCCGCCCTTCGAGGTTTTCGGCACCGAGATCGGCATGGTGTCAAAGGAGATCGGCCATCACCTGAAGAAACTGCGAAAATGGGCCCGGCCCGACCGGGTGCTTACCGACCTGCTGAATTTTCCCGCCCGCAGCCGGGTGCTGCACGAGCCCTTCGGGGTGGCGCTGATCATGTCGCCGTGGAACTATCCGCTCCAGCTTGCCTTGCTGCCGCTGGTGGGGGCGATCGCCGCCGGTAACTGCGCCCTGCTGAAGCCGGCCCACTATTCCACCCGGGTAGCGGAAGTGATCGCCGCGATGATCGCCGAAACCTTCCCGCCGGAGTACATCACCGTGGTCACCGGCGGCCGTGAGGTAAATCGGGCGGTGCTTGACCAGCGCTTCGATTTCATCTTTTTCACCGGCAGCCCGTTCCTCGGCCGCATGGTGATGGAGAAAGCCGCCCGCCACCTGACGCCGGTGGTCCTGGAGCTGGGCGGCAAGAGCCCGTGCATCGTCGAGCGCGACGCCAATCTGAAGGTTGCCGCCCAGCGTCTCACCTTCGGCAAGTTCCTCAACGCCGGTCAGACCTGCATCGCTCCCGACCACCTCTATGTCCACCGCACGGTGAAAGCGCCGCTGTTGGAACAGATCGACGCCTGCATCCGCCGCTTCTACGGCGACGATCCGGAGCGGAGTCCGGATTTCGGCCGGGTTATCAATGATCAGCATTTCCAGCGCCTGGAATACCTGCTGCGCTCCGCCGGCCGCATCTATCGCGGTGGGCGAACGAACCGGGAGACGCGTTACATCGAGCCGACGGTGATCTGCGATGTGGGTGAGGAGTATCCGATCATGGGTGAGGAGATCTTCGGGCCGCTGCTGCCGGTGCTGGAGTTCGACCGCCTTGAAAACGTGATTGCACGCATCAACGCCCGTGACAAGCCCCTGGCACTCTACTTTTTTACCTCGTCCGACGACCGGCGCGATCTGCTGCTGGCCTCCACCTCGTCCGGCGGCGGCTGCATCAACGACACCATCATGCACGTTACCAACCCGCATATGCCTTTCGGCGGCGTGGGTACCAGCGGCATGGGGTCATACCACGGCAAATTCAGTTTCGACACCTTCAGTCATCACCGGTCGGTGCTGCAGAAGACGACGCGCTTCAACCCGAGCATTCCCTATCCGCCTTATCTCCGGAAACCGCGCTGGATTCGCCGGTTACTGGGGTAGAGGGGGGACTGAAAACCTCGCTCCGGGCGAAAAGATCGTCGGAAAAAAGCTGCACCTCCCGGTGCAGCCGGCGGAATTCGGCGATCAGTTCGTGAGCAAAGGGGGTGAGTTCCGAGCCGCCGCGAGCGCTGCCACCGATACTGCGTACCAGCAACGGTTTTCCCAGTCGTTTCTCGGTGGCATTGATGCGTCCCCAGACCGCCCGGTAACTCATCCTGAGAACCTTGGCCGCCGCCTGCAGCGATCCCAGCCGCTCCACCACCTCGAGAATCTTCAGCCGACCGAGGCCAAAGATTACCTCGCCCCCGTCGTTGACAATCCAGATCTTCGAGCGGATCTGAAGCGTCGCTCCCGGTTGCTCACCCTGTTGCTCGTTGCCGCACATGATCCGCTTTATAACACGCGAGTTCCGCGTTTTCAAGGACGCCGACCGTTTTCGCCGACCGCCATGCCGCATTTGTCCACTGAGTTGTTGCCAATTCCTTTTCCACCCGGTATCCGACTGCTTTTTTCATTCCTGTTGTCGCACTTTGTCGCCCCCGGGACCGCTATATCAATGTTCACATAGCGGTCCATTTCTGATGCGAGCAGAAAAATTCACCGCGGTCGATATGGTTTTTCCTGTCGGCCTGGTCTGTAACGGGGAGGGGAGAGATATGAGCGCAATGTTTTCCACCTGGGGAAGTGCCGTGCCGTCGGTCCCCGGAACGCCGCCGTCGTTCACTGATGACGGGCGCATCCGGGCCTTCATGGGCTGGGACGGCATCATCATGGCCGATGAGGCGGTTGACATCGTCGATATGACGCGTGAGGTCGCCGAACGGGCCGGTGCCGAATCCTGCGGCCAGTGCTTTCCCTGCCGCATGGGTACCACGGCGATGGCGGAGATTCTCAACCGCATCTGCGCCGGCGCGGGGCGGGCCGATGATATCGAACGGCTCGAACACCTGGCGCTCTACGTCCGTGACGCGGTCCGCTGCGATATCGGCAAAACCTCGCCGAAGCCGATTCTCGACGCCCTGCGCCACTTTCGTGATCGTTTCATCGCCGCCGTCACGGCCGGGAAGGCGCGGCCCCGGGGCGAATACATCGGTCGGGTGACGGCACCCTGCATTGCCGCCTGCCCGGCACACGTTGATATCCCCGGCTATGTCGAGCAGGTTCGCGTCGATCGTCCGGGCAGTGCCCTCGATCTGGTGCGCCAGACGTGCAGCTTGCCGGGTACCGTGGGGCGCGTCTGCGTCCATTGTTGCGAGGCCAAGTGCCGCCGCGGGCGGATCGACGAGCAACCGGTCGCCATCCGCGCCCTGAAGTGCTTCGCCGCCGACCACGAGCTCGCCGCCGGCAACGTTGTGCCGGCGGAATGCCGGGAAAAACAGGAACCCCGCGAGCACAAGGCGGCGATCATCGGCGCCGGGCCGGCGGGGCTGTCCTGCGCCTATTATCTCGGGCTCATGGGGTATCGTGCGGTGATCTTCGAGGCTCTGCCCGATCCCGGCGGCATGGCCGCGGTGGGTATTCCGGACTACCGGCTGCCGCGCCATATTCTGCGTACCGAGGCCTCCTGGATCGAGGAAGTTGGGGTTGAAATCCATTACGGCGTCAAGGTTCATAGTGATGTCACGGTCGACGAGCTGCGAAGCCGGGGTTTTGCCGCCGACTTCGTTGCCGCCGGCGCGCCGGGCTCGTCCGCCATGGGTTGCGAGGGTGAGGACGCCGGTTATGAAGGTTTCATGCCCGGAGTCGAGTTTCTTCGCCGCGCCGCCTTCGGCGAGCAGCCGCTGACCGGTCGGAAGATGGCCGTGATCGGCGGCGGCAACGTCGCCATGGACTGCGTTCGTACCGCGTTGCGCCTCGGTTTCGACGATGTCAACCTGCTCTACCGGCGGACAGTGAAAGTGATGCCCGCCGATCCGGTGGAGATCGAGGAGTCGCAGGAGGAGGGGGTGAAGTTCCACACCTTGCTATCGCCGGTAAAAATTGTTGCCGCCGACGGCCGCGTTACCGGCATCGAGTGCGTCCGCATGGAGCTGGGCGAGCCCGATGCATCGGGCCGCCGCCGGCCGGTGCCCGTCGAGGGCTCCACCTTCGTGCTCGACTGGGATGCCGTGGTGCCAGCCATCGGTCAGGCCCGCGAGGTGGACCAATTCGTTCCCGAGGGCGTGAAAACCGGCCGCGGACGGACCATCGTGGTGGACCCCGTGACCATGCAGTCGGCCGTAGAGTACATGTTCGGCGGGGGTGACTGCCACACCGGTCCCAGCACTCTGATCGCCGCTCTCGCCGCCGGCCGGCGGGCGGCGCGTTACATCGCCCGCTATTTGGAAACCGGTACCTGCGAAGCGGAACCGGCCGATCTGCTTGGCCGTGCAGTGGCCGATCTGGCAACCCGCGAGGCCGAGGAACCACCGGTTGTCAGTCGGGCGGCGGTCCGGCAGCGGCCCCCGGTGGCCGACCCGCACGAGCGCATCAAAGATTTTTCCGAGGTCGAAGGCAGACTTTCGGCGTGCCAGGCACATGCCGAGGCCGAACGCTGCACGCGGTGCTACCGGCTGGTACTGGCCGCCGTATCCTGATCGATGGCCTCGTCGCCACCGTGTTGATCCTTGCCTGCCGGTGTGGGCTCCATGCAGCCAGACACAGCAGCCCTGGTTCGCTGTGTATACTGCGTAGGTTTCTCTTTCAGGGACCGGCAGGCCGCGAAACTGAAGCAAGGTATCGGCCGGTGACCGGTTCAAGCCGGAAAATACATTTGCTGGCACCGCTGAGCAGATGACATGGATATTCTTCAGCGGTCAGGAGCAGTCGGTTTCACGTTCACGTATTTCGAGCTTTTTCGAGTTCCGACTTCCGATCCCCGGTTTTTGACTCCTGAATTCTAATGCCATTACGCGGACTTCATCAACGGGAGGTGCGCATGAACCAGACCATAACCATCAACGACCGGCCGGTGGTTTTTACCCCCGGCCAGACGATCCTCGAAGCCGCCACGGCGGCGAGGAGCGAGATCCCCACCCTGTGCTACATGGAGGAAACCGGCCACCGTGACGTCTGCCGCATCTGTGTCGTCGAACTGCGGGGCAGCGACCATCTGGTGCCCTCGTGTAGTACCGCCGCCGTCGCCGGGATGGAGATTCTCACCGACAGCGGTCGGGTGATCGAATCCCGACGCCAGACAATCAGGATGCTGCTGGCCAACGGCCGGCACAACGTCGGCCAGGATATCTTCCCCACTTAAACCAATCGCTTTGCCCACGTGATTCTGCCCTCCGCCGGTTGGTGCGAGGACGACGGCACCTTCACCAACAGCGAGCGCCGCGTCAACCGGGTGCGCAGGATTCGCGCCACCCGGGGCGCGGCGCGGCCCAACTGGTGGATTTTCAAGGAGATCGCTCGGCGCATGGGGCACAACTGGGAATCTCCCGGTGCCCGGGAGATCTGGGACAACGAAATCTCCCGGTTGGTGCCCGCCATGGCCGGGATCACGTATCACCGCATCGAGGGCGACGGCCTCCAGTGGCCCTGCCCGAGTATCGATCATCCCGGTACCCCGGTATTGCATACGGGCGGTAAATTTACCCGTGGCAAAGGACTCCTCCTGCCCATCGACTGGAGCCCCCCCGGCGGAGACCACCGACGACGAGTATCCCTTCGTTCTGAGCACCGGTCGGCGCCTGTATCAGTACTGCCCGCGGCCCGGTCTTCACGGTCGGTCGGCATCAATCACTACTACGGTGAGGAAACCGCCGATATCTCGCCCGCCGATGCCACCGAGTTGGGCATCGCGCCCGGCGAGCGGATTCTGGTCCGTTCCCGTCGCGGCGAGGTGAGGGTGCCGGCGCGCATCACCGGCGAGGTGCCGAAAGGCTTCGTCTGGATGTCGTTCCACTTCCGGAAGGGCAATTCCAACTGGTTGACCATGGACGCCTTCGACCCTGAAACCCAGACTGCCGAGTACAAGTCTGCGCGGTGAACATCGCCAAAATCTGATGAACGGATGGTCGGCAGCCGTCCCGGTTTACCCATTGGTCCGGAGCATGCCGGGAATACGCGGCAACTGTCCGGGATGATTATTGCCGCTTGTCTTCCGCCAAGCGGTGAGGGTGAGGTGCGATTCAGCAAAAAGTGTACTTGACACTCATGGCTTCCATCATTCCCGGCGACGGAAAACCTACCGATCGGGGTGAAAAAGTAACCGGTACGCGCCGGGCTGTGCCGGGGTGGGCCTTGGCGGCCGGCTGATCTCTCTATCTTTACATGACGGTTCAGGGTATATATATTGCATGTCAGCAGACCATGCGTTTCTGGGGCCGCCTGATGGTTACCATGCCAGGGACGTGACGTCTCGGTGGATGCCCGGCGGTGTTCAAACCCCGGTTTGGTGGTTGGCCGGGGGGACGCCGCGGTCCGGGTTCTGCGCCGCGAGACAACGCCGTATTTCTCAGCTTTTGCGTGCCGCGAGTCCGGCACCGGTGGGGTGCCGCCTGGTCGCCCGTAGGGTGCCGTTCCTTGTCGAGGTGTTTTGCCGTGTTCATGGTTTCGTCATCGATGATTGATTCAGTTTTGCTGTTTCGCGTCATGAACCGGGCGCGGCAGGTAAGGTGAAGGATGGATAATATGATCGTGTGCCGGCCGCCGGAGGGGGCGCCGCCGGTTCGTTTCGGCCGCTGGTCACTGGAGGATTACTGCGACATTGTCAGGAACTTTCACGGCAGCGTGGCGCCGGGCATGCTCATCGGGAGTTTCATGGTTCAGCATGCCCGTGCGGTCCTGCCACCGGACATCCTCTTCGAGGCCATTTGTGAAACCCGTGTCTGCGTCGCCGACGCGGTGCAGCTTCTGACCCCCTGTACCACCGGCAACGGCCGGCTTCGGGTGATTAACGTCGGGCGCTACGCGCTGGCGCTCTACGACAAGTTCACCGGCAAAGGCGTGCGGGTGCATCTCGATGCCGGGAAGCTCGATGATTGGCCCGAAACCCGAAGCTGGTTCCTCAAGCTGACACCCAAGGCGGAGCAGGACACCGAAAGGCTTCTGGGGGAGATCATCGCCGCCGGTAACACGACCATCGGCCGCCGGGAGATCACTGTCGACCCGTCATTTCTCGGCAAACGGAAACTTGGTCCGGTGCATTTCTGCCGTGGTTGCGGCGAGTCAATCCCGGTGGCGGAAGGGGAGTTGTGCGGCGGTTGCCGCGGCGGCGTGCTGCCGTACCGGTAAAGGTATCGAACCGGTTGCTGAATACGCGACGTGGCTTACCGCCGCCAATCTCCCATGCCAGGTGCTGAGGGCGCCGGCAGCAGGAATGCAGGAGGAAGAAGTTCCGGCTAAGCGGTGCCCGGCCTGCGGCGCCCGTAACCTTTCGGCGGCTTCCAGTCGGCGCCGCCGGACCTCGACCCTTGCGGGCCTCTTTCATCGTCAGGCAAACGGAAACCGGTTATGGTCCGGACAATCTGCCTCGGAAAACAAAAAGAGCGGTTCCAAACAGCCTAAGCTACCGGAACCGCTCTTATTTTTTGGTCGGGGCGAGAGGATTTGAACCTCCGACCACCTGAACCCCATTCAGGTACGCTACCAAGCTGCGCTACGCCCCGTTTAATGCCATTATTGTTGAAGCAGGCGGATAATACACAATTATCAACCGGATCGCAACAATTTCCTGATCTCTTCCAGTTCCTGCCGTACGGTTGCCAGCGCCTCGCGGCCGTCATCGAGCGCCGGAGCTTTTCGCTGCCGGGTCTTGAGACCCTGCTTCAGCTTCTTCTTCGCCCCGGCGATGGTGAATCCTTCCACATAGAGCAGCCGTTTGATTTCCAGCAGCATCTCCAGGTCGCAGCGCTGGTAGAGCCGCTGCCGGGTCGGGCTCTTCTGCGGGGCGACGAGGTCGAACTCCGATTCCCAGTACCGCAGAACGTAGGGCTTGACATCGACGATGTCGCTCACTTCACCGATACGGAAAAACAGTTTGTCGGGAATCCGGTCCATGTTCCCGTGCATCCGGAGATAAATGGTCGAAGGGTTCAGAAGTTGTTGATCTGCTTGCGCAGCACGTTACTGGGTTTAAAACTCAGCACCCGGCGGGATGAAATGATAATCTCTTCACCGGTCTGGGGGTTGCGACCACGACGGGCGTTCTTGTCGCGCACCGAAAAACTGCCGAACCCGGAGATCTTCACATTCTCGCCGAATTCCAGTTTGTTCTTCATGATATCGAAAATCATGTCGACGATCCGCGCCGATTCGCGCTTGGAGAGTCCGACCTTCTCATAAATCGTTTCGACAATATCAGCCTTGGTCATGCACAACACTCCTTGGTACGACGACTGCGGAAAAAGTTAAGAAGCACGGATGGCGCCGCCAAAATCCTGTTTTATAATGCTGGAAAGCCGCTCGATAATCGCATGTACCTTTTTGTCTGTCAAGGTTTTATTGTGATCCTGAAAGGTGATGTGGAAGGCCATGCTCTTGCAACCGGCCGGAACCTGGTCACCGGTGTAGACATCGAACAGCACCGTCTCGGTGATCAGCGGGCTGCCGGAGGTTATGCAGTCGATCAGGGTCTGTGCCGCTACCCCGTTGTCGACGACGATGGCCAGGTCGCGGATTACCGACGGATAACGGCCGAGCTGGCGGAATGCCGGTCGTTCCTGGTGCCGGGTAGCGAGGGGCGCGGTCAGAAGCTCGAACAGGTAGAGTTCCTGGTCGATATCCAGGTCGTCGGCAATGTCCGGATGCACCTGACCGAGGGCGCCGATGCGGGCATCATCCAGAAAGATCCCCGCCGCCCGACCCGGATGGTGATACGGTTCGATGCCGTCGGCAGAGGAAAAACCGAGGGTGCGGCGGATATCGGTGCCGATGGTTTCGACAATCCCCTTGAGGTCGAAGAAATCGACCTTTCCGCTGTCGACAGAAAAATGCCGCGGCCGTCGGTTGCCGGTGATAATCCCGGCAAGCCGGCCTTCCTCTTCCGGAAGCCGCTCATCCGGTCGGGCGAAGAACAGGGTTCCCAGTTCGAAGAGACGGATGTCGCGCCGGGCGAGGCGGTAATTGTCGGCCAGGTTCTTCAGCAGGCCGGGGACCAGGGAGGTGCGCATCACCGCCATTTCCTCGG
This sequence comes from Candidatus Anaeroferrophillacea bacterium, assembly GCA_016933675.1. Taxonomy (GTDB): domain Bacteria; phylum Desulfobacterota; class Anaeroferrophillalia; order Anaeroferrophillales; family Anaeroferrophillaceae; genus JAFGAM01. The sequence continues at coordinate 33,921 of JAFGAM010000071.1, read as the reverse complement.
TGAGCGGGTTCCGCAGCCGTACCAGGGACCGGCGCCGGTCCGCCGCGGCAATGCGAAGCTGGCCCAAGGCCGCCGGATCCATGAAGCTGTAGTTGATCGCCTCACTCAATCCCTGCGCCTGCATCAGCTGCCGAAGGCGGCCGTGGAACCGGTCGCTGGCGGCGGGTGCCTGCCGGTGCTCGCTGGACATGCGCGGCAGGGTGCGGGGGATGTTGTCGTAGCCGTGGAAACGGGCCACCTCTTCGATGAGATCGGCCTCCCGCTCCATGTCGAAACGGAACGACGGCGCCCGGCAGGTGACGGCATCGTCGGTTTTCTCGGTAATCTCGAAATGCAGGCGCTTCAATGCCGTGCCGATATCGGCGGTGTCAAGTCCGATGCCCAGCAGCCGATTGGTGTACGCGGTGCGGATGGTAATCGCCGCCGGCTGCCAGGGCCGGGGGTGGACGTCGAGACCTCCCGGCGCCGCCCTGGCCCCGGCGAGCTGCTGGAGGAGAGATATTGCCCGGTCCGCTGCCCGGGGGGCACCTTCCGGGTCGACGCCGCGCTCGAAACGGTAGGAAGACTCGGTGGACAGCCCGAGCAGACGCGAAGATCGGCGGATGGAAGCGGGCTGGAAATGGGCGCTTTCGATAAGGACCCGGGTGGTGTGGTCCTTGATCTCGGAGTTGATCCCGCCCATGATGCCGGCGACGGCCACCGGTCCCCGGCCGTCGCAGATCATCAGGGTTTCGGGATCGAGCTGCCGCTCGACGTTGTCGAGGGTGGTGAAGGCCCGGTCGCTGCCGGCACGTCGGACGATAATCTGCCGGTCACGGATGAAATCGAGATCGAAGGCGTGCAGCGGCTGACCGGTCTCCAGCATGACCACATTGGTGATATCCACCACGTTGTTGATGGCGCGCACCCCGGCGGAGTGCAACCGCTGTCTGAGCCACAGAGGCGATTCTTCCAGGGTGATATCCGTCGCCACCCGGCCGACGTAACGGGGGCACAGTTCCGGCTCGGCGATTTCGATGGTGACGAAGGATGCCGTGGGGGATCCGCCGTTCTCGCTGATGGGCGGCGTGGGGTAATTGCAGGGCCGGTCGTAGATGGCCGCCAGTTCCCGGGCGATGCCGATGATGCTCAGGCAGTCGCCCCGGTTCGGGGTCAGTTCCACCTCGAGGATGGTGTCGTCGAGATTCAGGGCGCGCACCACCGGCTGGCCGGGCTCGAGTTCCGGCGGCAGGATAAGGATGCCCGCCGATTCCTCCGCAAATCCCATTTCCGCGGCGGAGCAGAGCATGCCGAAGGAATCGATGCCGCGGATCTTTGACTTCTTGATCTGCATGCCGCCGGGCAGCCGGGTGCCCACCGGCGCCAGAGCCACCGTATCGCCGGCCCGCATGTTCTTGGCGCCGCAGACGATCTGCATGGTCTCACTGCCGTCGCTGACGGTGCACAGGGTCAGCTTGTCGGCCTGGGGGTGGGGTTTCATGGCGGTGATGCGGGCACTGACCACTTTCAGCAGGTTTTGGTCAAGTGCCGGCCGGATGGCGGCGATCTCCAGCCCGGCCATGGTCAGGCGGTGGGCGGCCGCGGCGGGATCGATGCCGGACAGGTCGACAAATTCTTGCAGCCAGTTCCAGCTGACGTTCATGGCAAATCCTCAGGGATTGGGGGCAGGATCAGAACTGTTCGAGAAAGCGCAGGTCGTTGGCGAAGAACAGGCGCAGATCGTCGATGCCGTAACGCAGCATGGCGAGTCGTTCCACCCCCATGCCGAAGGCGAAGCCGGTGACCTTTTCGGGGTCGTAGCCGACGAAGCCGTAGACCGCCGGGTCCACCATGCCGCAACCCAGTACCTCGAGCCAGCCCGTTTCGCTGCATACCCGGCAGCCGCGACCGCCGCAGATGACGCAGGCGATGTCTACCTCGGCGCTGGGTTCGGTGAACGGGAAGTAGCTCGGGCGGAAGCGCACGCCGATCTCGGGGCTGAAGAATTCGTGTAGAAAGGTACTCAACACCCCCTTGAGGTCGGCGAAGGTCACGTTGTCGTCCACCAGCAGGCCTTCCACCTGGTGAAACATGGGCGTGTGGGTGAGGTCGGAATCACAACGGTAGACCTTGCCGGGGACGATGACCGCCACCGGCGGCGGTTGCTTCTCCATCACCCGCACCTGCACCGGGGAGGTGTGGGTGCGCAGGACGACGTCGTCGGCGATGTAGAAGGTGTCCTGCATCTGCCGTGCCGGGTGGTCCGCGGGTATGTTGAGGGCCTCGAAATTGTAGTAGTCGAGTTCAACCTCGGGCCCGCGGGCGACGGCAAAGCCCAGACGCACGAAGATATCGGTGATGTCACCGATGACCGTGGTGACGGGGTGGGTATGGCCGCCGAAGGCCCGGCGTCCCGGCAGGGTGACGTCGACGGCGCCGGCGGCGAGGTCGGCCGCGCGGCTTGCCGTTGCCAGCCGCTGACGATATTCGTCGAACTTCCCGGTCAGGGTTTCCTTGACCTCGTTGGTCAGTTTGCCGGCCAGTGGGCGCTCTGCCGGGCTCAGCCGGCCCAGCCCTTTGAGAATACCGGTCAGCTTGCCTTTGCGACCGAGAAATTCGACCCGCAGATCCTCGACATCGGCGACATTCCGCGCCGCCGCCAGCCGTTCGCTGGCGGCGGACAGCAGGTCGTCCAGTTGCTGCCGCATTGCCGTCAGTTGCCGAGGGCGGATGATGCCAGGCTGACGATCTTGCCGAAGGACGACGGATCGTTCAAGGCAATGTCCGCGAGGATCTTCCGGTCGATGTCGATATTGGCCAGGTTGAGGCCGTTCATCAACCGGCTGTAAGAGATGCCGTGCTCCCGGGCGGCGGCGTTGATGCGGGTGATCCACAGGGCACGGAACTCACGTTTGCGCACCCGTCGGTCGCGGTAGGCGTAGTTGAGTGCCCGATCGACGGTTTCGGTGGCGCTGCGGAACAGGGTGCCGCGGCCGCCGCGGTAGCCGCCGGCGCGCTTGAGAATCTTCTTGTGACGGCGGCGGGTGGTGAAACCGCCTTTGGTTCTCGGCATGGTTCGCTCTCCTTCACAGTAACAGCCACCGCGACGGGCTGTCACAGTGGCCTGAAGTCAATGTTGGCAATGGTCTTGCGGATATGTTCCGGTAAATCTAGATGTAGGGCAGCATGCGCTCGATGCCGCGGACGTTGCTGGCATCGACGATGGCTCCCTGGCGCAGCTTGCGCTTGCGTTTACGGCTCTTGCTGCTCAGCAGGTGGCTGGCATAGGCCTTGCGGCGGACGATCTTGCCGCTGCCGGTGGTTTTGAAACGTTTGCGGGCGCCGCTGTTGGATTTGATCTTGGGCATTGGTGATTCCCTCCTGAATTATTTCTTCTGCGGCGCCAGGACCAGGGACAACTGCCGCCCCTCGTGCTGGGGGCGCTGTTCCACCCCGCCGTATTCCTTAACCATGTCAACAACCCGTTCAAGCAGGGCGAGACCCTGGTCGGTGTAGGCCATCTCGCGGCCGCGAAAGCGGATGGTGATCTTGACCTTGTTCCCTTCATCGAGAAACCGGACGATGTGCTTGATCTTGAAATCGAGATCATGGTCATCGGTCCGCGGCCGCATCTTGATCTCCTTCACCTGGATGGTGCTCTGCCGCTTGCGGGCCTCCTGGGCCTTCTTGCTCTGCTCGTACTTGTACTTACCATAATCCATTATCTTGCACACTGGCGGCTCGGCGGTAGGTGACACCTCCACCAGGTCAAGACCTCGTTCGGCGGCGATGTTCAGGGCTTCGGGCACCGTCATGATGCCCAGCTGGGCACCGTCATCATCGATGAGACGGACACCGGCGGCCCTGATCTGCCGATTGATACGGATGTTGTTAGTGGCTATGGGTCGCTCCTTTTCTCATCTGCCGTTGACATTCATCCCGTACACGGGCCGCGAATTCGGCGGCGGTCATGGGCTCGAGGTTGGCGCCGCCCTCCCGCAGACGGGGGGTGACGGTGCGGTGCTCCACCTCCTGCCCGCCGATGACCAGCATGTAGGGAACCTTTTCCACCTGTGCCTCACGGATCTTGTAGCCCAGCTTCTCGTTGCGGTAATCGGTTTCGACCCGGATATCGGCGGCCCGGAGGATTTCGGCGACCTCGCGGGCGTAGGGCACGTGCTCCTCGGTGACGGTCATGACCCGCGTCTGCACCGGTGCCAGCCACAGGGGGAAGGCGCCGGCATAGTGCTCGATCAGCACCCCGATGAAGCGCTCGATGGAACCGAGAATGACCCGGTGCAGCATCACCGGACGGTGGCGCGCGCCATCGGCGCCGACATAGGTCAGCTCGAAGCGCTCCGGCAGGGTGAAGTCGCACTGGACGGTGGCGCACTGCCATTCGCGGTTCAGCGCGTCCTTCAGTTTGACGTCGATCTTGGGACCGTAGAAGGCTCCGTCACCGGCATTGATATCATATTCCAGCCCGTGGCTGTCAAGGGCTTTGGTAAGGGCGGTGGTCGCCCGCGCCCAGTCTTCGTCGCTGCCGATGGATTTTTCCGGCCTGGTGCTGAGCTCCAGTGAGAAGGGGAAACCGAAAATCTCCATCACGTCGGCGACGAAGCCGAGAACGCCGGTGATCTCTTCCTGTAACTGATCGGGGGTGCAGATGATGTGGGCGTCGTCCTGGGTGAAACCCCGTACCCGCAGCAGCCCGTGCAGCACCCCGGACTTCTCGTGGCGATAGACGGTGCCGAGTTCGAAGTAGCGTTGGGGCAGATCGCGGTAGCTGCGTACCTTCGATTTGTAGATCAGCATATGGGCCAGGCAGTTCATCGGCTTGATGCCGTATTCCTGTTCCTCGATCCGGGTAAAATACATGTTTTCCCGGTAGTGGTCGAAATGGCCCGAACGCTTCCAGAGCTCCTGCTTGAGGATCTGCGGCCCGATGACGATCTCGTAGCCCCGGCGCAGGTGCTCCCGGCGCTCGAAATCCTCCAGCAGGGTGCGCAGCATGGCGCCTTTCGGGTGCCAGATGACAAAGCCGGCACCAACCTCGTCGTCGATGCTGAAGAGATCCAGTTCACGGCCGAGCTTGCGGTGGTCGCGCCGTTTCGCTTCCTCGAGCATCTCGATGTGGTGCTTCAGGGCCTCCTTGTCGGGGAAGGCGGTGCCGTAGATGCGCTGCAGCATCTTGTTCTTTTCATCGCCGCGCCAGTATGCCCCGGCAAGGCTGAGCAACTTGAAGCCACCCTTGAGCAGACCGGTCCTGGGGATATGGGGGCCGCGACAGAGATCGACGAATTCGTCCACCTGATAGGTGGAGAGGGTTTCCCCCGCCGGCAGATCACGGATCAGTTCGAGCTTGTAATCCTCACCGAGGGCGGCGAACAGCTCCAGCGCCTCATCCCGATCGAGTTCCCGACGGGTAAAGGGGGCGTTCTTTTTCACCAGCTCCTTCATCCTCTTTTCGATCTGCTCGAGATCGTCGGGGGTGAAGGGTTGGCTGCGGTCAAAATCGTAGAAGAAGCCGTCGGCGATGGCCGGGCCGATGGTCACCTTGGTTTCGGGAAACAGTTCCTTGACCGCTGCGGCCATGACATGGGCGGCGCTGTGGCGCAGGATATCGAGGCCGGCGGGAGAATCGGCGTACACCAGCTCCACCTCGCCGGTCACGGGAGCCGGGGCAGCGAGATCGAACAACCGGTCGGCGATCCGGGCGGCGACGATGTCCTTGAGCAGCCGGGAATCCCGGGCCGCGACGATCTCGGCGAGCGGACGGCCTGCCGGCGGTTCGATGGTGAAGCTTTCGTGGCCTGGAACGACGACTGTCAGCATGACGGTAAAGGATCCGGGTTCCGGCGCGGCCTGCCGCCGGTCACGTGCAGGTCAAAAAAAGAAAAGGCATCGTAGATCCCGAAGGTCGATGCCACTCGTTGCCCCGCAGCGGAGGCACCATGGATCATGTCGGAGACACCGGGATGGATGGTAGGCACAGGCGGTTTCGAACCGCCGACCTCTACCGCGTCAAGGTAGCGCTCTCCCCCTGAGCTATGTGCCTGCAGATGTCCCGCTCGCTGATCCCTGCTAGGGAATTTCCTGTTAGCAGGTCGACCGTTTCATGTCAAGGGATTTCTTGCCGTTTTTGCCGGCATCTCGTCCCGCCGCGGGCAGATGTGTGGCGCTCTTTTGAAGTCCTGCAGGATGCCGCAGCCGATGAAACGGGTGTTCGTCTCATGGTGGTACACGGGCGGTTCCGTGTGTCTTCATGATGTGTCTGGAAGGCAGCGGGCGGGTTACCGCTTCCGCTGCCAGTCAGTGCCCTGTGGCGAGTCCTTGAGAATTACCCCGCATGCCGCCAGATGGTCGCGGATGCGGTCTGCTTCGGCCCAGTTTTTTTCCGTTCGGGCCCGGCGGCGGCGGGCGATGAATTCCTCGATCTCCGCGGCGGTGATTTCTGCACTGTCGTGTTCGCGGCGGAAGAAAGCGGCGGGCTTGTGCTGCACGATACCCAGCACCCCGGCCAACCGCAGGAAGCCGGTCAGTGCCGCTTGGCGGTCGGCCTCCTCCGGCGGCTGTCGGTCGCAAAAACGGTTGATCTCCCGCGCAGCGTCGAACAGCACCGCGACTGCCTGAGCGGTGTTGAAGTCGTCGTCCATGGCGGTGGTGAAGGCTTCGGTGCAGGCGGCGATGCGGGCACTGAGGCTCTTCGTGGCGGCGGTCCGGGCGGTGCCGGCGTCAGCCGCCTCGAGGCGATGTTCCATCACCGGTTCGATGGCGGCGGGCAGCGCCGTTTTTCCTTCCGTTTCCGGGGCGGTTTCGCCCTCGGGCCACAGTCGGGCGCCGGCCTCATACAGCCGTTCGAGGCCGGCGGTGGCGCCATCCAGCAATTCCCATGAGAAGTCGATGGGTGAACGGTAATGACTGGACAGAATGAACAGCCGCAGGGCTTCGGGATGGTACCGTTCCAGCACGTCGCGGATGGTGTGAAAGTTGCCCAGGGATTTGGACATCTTCTCCTTGTCGATGTTGACGAAGCCGTTGTGCAGCCAGTAGCGGACAAAGGGTTTGCCGGTGGCCGCTTCCGACTGGGCGATCTCGTTTTCGTGGTGCGGGAAGACCAGATCCTTGCCGCCGCCGTGGATATCGAAGGTTGCCCCCAACAGCCGCTGGCTCATGGCCGAGCACTCGATGTGCCATCCCGGCCGGCCGGGCCCCCAGGGGCTGTCCCAGGCCGGTTCACCGGGCTTGCTTTTCTTCCACAGGGCGAAATCCAGCGGCGATTCCTTGCGGTCGTCTACCTCGATGCGGGCGCCGGAGAGCAGGTCGGCGGTGTTTTTGCCCGACAGCTTGCCGTAACCGGGGAAGGCGGTGACGCGGAAATAGACGTCGCCGTCGACGGCATAGGCCAGTCCCTTCACCTCCAGGGTGCGGACCAGGGCGATGATATCGTCGATATGGTCGGTCGCCCGCGGTTCCATCGTCGGTCGCTCGAGCTGCAAACGGTCCATGTCAGTGTAAAATTCGCGGATGTAGGTTTCCGCCAGTTCCCTCCAGGTGATGTTGCGCTCGTTGGCCCGGTTGATGATCTTGTCGTCGACATCGGTGAAATTGCGGACGTAGGTGACGTCGTAGCCCTTGAAACGTAGGTAACGGTAGATGACATCGAAGACCACCAGTGAGCGGGCGTGGCCCAGGTGGCAGAGGTCGTAGACCGTTACCCCGCAGGCATACATGGAAACCCGGTTGTCATGCAGCGGGACGAATTCTTCCTTGTGGCGTGTGAGTGTGTTGTAAACCTGCAAAAATACTCTCCATTGCTCGAAAAAGATAAATGTTTAGGGGCGCTGTCATAAGGCTTGACAATATAATTTTTTTGGATTACATAAGTCAACACTTTTCGCCGGGGTGCCCGCGAGGGTTCCCGCGGCGGCTGATTGACAAGGTGGTGCATGTGCCGAAGTGGCGGAATTGGTAGACGCGCTAGGTTCAGGGTCTAGTAGGTGTACGCCTGTGGAGGTTCGAGTCCTCTCTTCGGCACCAAAAAGTTACAAGCGGCTGTAATCTTAATCGGTTACAGCCGCTTTTGTTTTTTCGGCGGGCATATCATGATGAACTCGTAAAAAGTCCCGAAAGCCGTTTCTTGTCATTCCCGCGCCGGCGGGAATGATGTCTCGGGGACTTTTTACGGGGCCGTCATACCATGCTTTTGCGGTCAGCGGGATTGTTCACTCCATCGCGGTTTGCACCCGGAATCAGGTGACCGTGGATGTCCACCGTCATCTACCCGGACGGCCCTGCCGTTTCCCGCGGTGGATCGTCGCCGGTCAGACCCCGGGGTCTGTGACCCGGCCCAGGAAAAGGATGGTGCCGGTTTCCACATCGCGGATGAGAAAAATGAACGGCCGGTCCAGGGTCAGTTCGACGGGCGGGGCCGGAATCGCCGTGGTTTCCATGATCACCGCGGTGGCCGCTGCCGCCTCGGTGCCTTCCTCGTCCACGGTCACGAACGCCTTGTGGACGACATTGCCGATGTACAGCTCGCGGCTGCCGTCCATGCCGGAAAAGTCGGCGATCCCGCCGGTGAAGGCATTGCCCATTCCCATTGCTATCAGGGTTTCCCGTAGTTCCAGCGGGTATTCGACGGTGAATTTGGGTATTGTCAGGTGGACATTGGTCGCGGTGAGATCGGCGATGATCGCCGCCGCCAGGTCGGCGTCAAGCGTTTCCTCGAACTCCTCGTACCGGCCGGCATCGGGGAGCAGCACCGCCATCGAAATCTCCCCGCCATCGTAAGGCAGCTCCAGTGCCTGCCAGCCGTTACCGGCGGCATAACCGTAGAACGTTGTCCCGGTCATCATCGGTACCGTTGACGTGCTGCCGTCGAGGCAGGTGAAGGTGCCGTCGGGAACGGTTGCATTGGCATCGAAGGGGTGTTGCCAGGCGGCGTTGAAATAGATCGCGTTGGTTAGTACCAGCCGGGTAAATACATCGATGGAACCAGGGGGCAGGAGGTCGGTGATCAGTTCCTCCGTTTGCTCCTCGACCCAGGCGTTGATCCGCAGGCGTGAATCCTCCGGCCTGGTGCGAAAGTCCAGCAGTCGCAGGCCGGCGCCGTAGTTTTCCGCCAGGGTGTCGAGAAACTCCGGCAGGAAGTGATAGCCGTCTTGTCCCCAGAGGGCATTGACGATGTGCAGCCGGAAGGGGGTGCCGTCGGTGCCGGCGGCATCCGCGCCCCGGGAGGCCAGGGTGCGGTCCATGGCGTTGAAGGCGGGGTGCAGCCGTTCGGCCGGCAGGGTGAAGCGCAAGGTTTCCGCCATGGCGGCAGCGGTGTCGGCCCGGGCGCCGGCCGATGTCATGGCCAGGGCGATGGAGATGCTCACCGGGGAGATGAAGATGTTTTCCCCGCTGTCGTCACGGATATGCCGGTACAGGTCGAAGGCGAAATCACTGTTGTCTGCCGTCAGGGTGGCGAGGTCGGCCGGCGTTACCTCGGGATCGGTTTCCCGGGGCTGGTCGGACATCAGTTCCTGATCGCCGGCCGTGGCGGCGGAGAATTCCCACGCCAGTGTATCGCCGGCAATCCAGTTGGCCGGTTGGAGGACGTCGGTGCCGGCGGCGCAGAGGATCAGGTGCCAGGCGTAATTTCCCACGGGGAAGGCGGCGGTGAAATCGTGGGTGAAGATTGTTACGGCGGGAATACCAGTGATCGGCCAGGCCGGCGCGAATGGCTCAGCGGTGTTGGGAGCACCGAAACCGCCGCCGGGCTGCAGGCAGAAGAATGACGCATCCGGGGTGCCGACGGCGACATAGACATCCGCGTCCGCCGCCGGGATACCGGCGGCGTCGATGCTGCAGGTCAGGGCCATCCGGTCGCCGGGGCCATAGCTGAGACGCCGCATTTCCAATGTGACTCCGCCGGCATGGACCGCAGCCGGCAGGATGCCGGATACCAGGGTCAGCAGGGCAAAGACAGCAATCATCCGATTCGACTTCATTACCGGTACTCCATGGCTCGACGGGTGGCGCGGGAAGCATTCGCTTGGTGCCAGTATGGCATATCTTTCGGGTTTTTTCCACCACCGAGGGAGTACTCGGGCGGTTCGACACCCATAAGTTTGACGGCATTGGAGCGACTCCATCTTCCTCCCTGCACTGCAGCCTGAGTCATTCGACGTACTTCAGATATATACCTTCTCATCGAGGCAGTGCCGCAAACCCGGAGCCCGCTGGGGCGAAACGAAAGGCCATTCGCCCGTGTCATGCCGGCCTGACGGTGCCACATTTTTGCTGTTGTTATGATTCCGCAAAACCATACCGGACATTACCTGGTTTTGTCATGGGCTGTTTCAGCCATCTTCCAGCTTCCGGTTCCTCAGCAGACGCTCGATCCGTTCGAGATCCGCCGGGGTATCGACGCCGATACCGCGGTAGTCGGTGTCGATGACCCGGATGGCGGTGCCGTTTTCCAGCCAGCGCAGCTGTTCGAGCTTTTCCAGTGCTTCCAGTCGACCGGGAGATTGCCGGTGGAGAGCGAGCAGAAAGGCCCGGTGGTAGCCGTAGATACCGATGTGCTGCCGGGCATCACGGGGCGTTTCGCCGGGTCCGGCGTCACGCACGCAGGGAATCGGGGCGCGGGAGAAGTAGAGCGCCCGACCGTGCCGGTCGGTAACCACCTTGACGACGTGGGGTGAAAGGAATTCTTCCCGCCGTCGGATCGGGGTCGCGGCGGTGACCACCATTCCGGGATCGCCGGCGGCGATCAGAGTTGTTGCCAGGTTGACCACCAGTTCCGGCGGGATCAGCGGTTCATCCCCCTGGACGTTGATGAACCAGTCGAATCCCGGATGGCGGGCGGCGATTTCAACCACCCGGTCGGTGCCGCTGGCGTGATCGTCACGGGTCATCTCCGCGGCATATCCGGCCGCCGTTACGGTCGCCGCAATCCGCGGATCGTCGGTGGCCACCACCACGGCGCCCACATGTCGTGCTCCCCGGCACTGTTCGACGACCCGGACAACCATCGGCTTTCCTCCCAGTGGCGCCAGCGGCTTGCCGGGAAATCGCGACGATTGATAACGGGCCGGTATCACCACCATGACGGATGCATTGGCCATCAGTTTGTTCCCCGGTGTCGTTGGGTTTCCATGCGGTGTTCCTCCGGCGTTCCATCGGTGTTTTTCTGATCGTGCCGGAGATGTCCGGGTGCCGCCTGTTGTGCCAGATACGCCTTGACAAAGCAATTGCTTTTCATTAACACCGGTGGTGGCAGGTGTTGCAATCCGTACTTCGTTGGCAGTGGACGCGGCCGGCGGTTTGCGGCTGCCGTACCGCCGGCTTTACCTTGTGCATGGATGTGAATTTGTGCGTGGACGTGAATATGCACCCGTCATCCGGCTGCTGTCGGCGGATGAGCGGGGGGAAAGGGGTTGGTTATGAACAAATCGACAACCGGAACAGGGGCATCGCTGCTGAAGAAATGTACCGTTGTCGCCGGCAGGCTGTGCCGTATCGCCAGTCGCCAGGTGCGGCTGGCGGCCGTCCGCCGGCAGCGTAAACATTACTTTCGCAATCTCGGCGAGCGGCTTTATGTCTTCAGGGTGTTGCAGCGCGAAGACAACGTCTGGGACAAGGAGGAGATCAGCCAGTTGCTGCTGAGCCTCGCGGACCTCGACCAGGAGCAGGAACTGCTGCTCATGGAGATCAACGAGATTCGTAACGAATGTTTCTGCGGCGGGGAAACCGTCGGCCCGCTGGTCGGGGAGTCGCCGGTGGCAGATGTGCCGACGGCATCTGAAACGGCCGCGGCCGCCGCCGCATCTGGAGCGGCGGAGACTGCCCCGGTCGAAAAAGCCGGGGAGCCGGAAGCCGCGGAGGCGTCGGGTGCGGATACCGGCTCCGCGCCGGAATCGGCGGCGTCGGCACCGGAGTCGAAGCCGAAATCGGAGACGGCATCGAAGACGACCGCGGCGGTCGGGGCCCCGGCCGGGAACGATGCTTCGATCCAACCGACCCGCCGGCGTGCGGCGAAGAAGACCGCGAAACCGTCGTCTGCCGACACTGGCGGTGAGGGGGATGCCGGCAACGCGGGGCCGGTTGCGGATGTCGCGGCCGGTGAAGGCGACGGCGACGAATCCTGAGTGTGCCGCCGCTGGCCATATGCCCGGCCGGGCGGACTTCCAGAGCAGTTTTTTCCGCGACGCGGCAACGCCGCCCGTTACCGGCGGTCGGCGTTGCCGTTTTTTTCTTGTCCGGCCGCCGGAGCGCGGGATACCGGCGGCGGCACGGTGATGGGCGGGAAGAAATGGAGTTGTTGCGGAGCCTTCATCAGATATGGGTCTGCAGGATGCGTGTAATCAGCTTCTTCAATTCGGTCAGGTCCCCCGATTTGACGACATAGTAGTCCGAGGCCATCGCCGCCACGTCGCGCTTGAAGGAGCTGTAGGCGGTGAGCAGGATCACCGGCAGGTCGTAGTAGCGGTCGCGGATCTGCTTGAGCAGCTCAATGCCGTTGAGTTTCGGCATCCTGATATCCAGGAGAACGATGTCGGGTGATTCGCGGTCGATGGCGTCCATGGCCTTGAGGGGGTCGCCAAGGGTAATGACCTTGTAACCCTCGTCTTCCAGTTCACAGCTGAGCAGCATCCGTACATTCTCTTCATCGTCGACGCAGAGGATCTTCTTGGGTGTATCCGTCATGGTGTCACTCCTTGCCGCCTGACGTTGATGGCTTCGCAACGGTCCGGTTACCTCGGGGCATGCCGTTCCCTGCCGCGAGCAGATCAGGTCATCGTTTTTCCCAGCGTTCCCGCAGATAGGGTTTGGTATCCTCGAAAACCCGGCACAGCGATTCCACCACCTCTTCGGCCTGGTAGTCATCGAAGGTTTCCGTTTCCCGGACGAACGATGAAATGAAACCGAAGTAGAGCGGAATCAGCGACTGCAGCAGTGCCACCCGATCGGCATGTTCCTGGTAGGCGACGGCGTACTCGAAAACGATCCGGGCCCACAGGGTCTGGGGAAAATCGATCGTGTTCTCGGTCATGTCGCTTACCTCGTGCAGTTTGCCGTGCACGGCGGGAGAAAGCACCTGTTCCAGGATTTCCCCGTGCCGGGTGATGCCGTCCTTGAAATGGCCGATCATCCGCGGCACGTTGACCTGTAGCGGTCGGGGTGCGGTCTCCGACTGGAAGCCAAGGATTGCCGTCGGCCGGCTGCCCGCCACCTCCTGCCAGTGATAGTCGTAATCCGCCAGCATGGTGAAAAGGGTGCCGACCACCTGGACGAACATCGGCCCGAGATCGGTGCCGGGATCCTTGACGTCGTGGATCTTGGCGCCCATGAACGACTGGCAGATCTTGAAGCCTTCGACCATGGCGGTGGTGGTCATCCAGATGTCGATGCCGAACCGGGCCACGTCGGTGCCCCATACGTCCTTTTCGAGGAAGGTTTCGACCAGTTCCCCCGAAAAGCCGAAATCGCCGCCAATGGGTTGGCGTACCCGGCGGCCGTACAGTGCCCGGGTCAGGGGATAGGCGATGCTGTTGGTGATCGTACCGTCGTACTTGTAGCGCCGGTAGAAGGGACAGACGTAGCCGTAGCCCTTTACCAGCACCGGCGCCAGGAGCAGCTGGATCCACTCGGGGGTGACCGAACGCAGGTCGGAATCGAATACCGCGCACGCCCTGACGCCCAGGAGCCGGGCTGCCTCGAAGATTGCCCTGAAGGCCGAGCCCTTGCCCGGGGTGCCGATGTAGGGCGCGCTGAGTACCTCCACCGGGGCCTCCGGCTGCCGGATGAAGAAGGTATCGTAGGAGTCGGTGCGGGCAACCCGTTCGAATACCGTGCGGGTGGCATCGTCTGAACCGCCGTCAGAATTGAAGATGACCGCCCGGTCCCGCGGATAGTACTTTGCCAGCCCCAGTTTCACGGCTTCGGCGACATGGGCGATGGTGCCCTCGTTATTGTAGCTCGGGATGCCCACCAGAATGTCGGCGGTGCCGATGCGGCCGATGGCCTCCCGGGCCGAAGGATGCAGTGCGCTTTCTCCCATCGGGTTTCCCGTCCTTATGGTTGTCTGGTGGTTTGCGATCTCGTTTATTTCTACCCTATCCGCCTTCTGTCTGTCAACCGCCGCCGGTCGGGTGTCCACCCGCCGGCTGGGTTCATGGCGGGCGTTCCCTCAGACAGCTGTTTTCCTGGTTGATAAATGCCGGTGACTATGGTAATGAAGCCTACTGTTTTTGCATCGAAATAGCTGATTTTTAGGGTTATTTTAATTTCCCGCCGGTTTTTCCGGCGGCCTTGCGGCCAGGTTATCAGGATGAGAAAAGGAAAGATTACCGTTCGTCGTGAGTTGCGCCAGCCGGATGAATTCGTGAAGTTCAGCAGTCGGGCGCTGGCCTACGTCAAACAGCATCCCTGGCATATGGCGGCGGTGGCCGGCTTGTTCGCGGTGGTGTTCGTCGGGGTAACCGGTGGCCGGGCGTATATCGATCACCGCGGCCGGCAGGCGGCCCTGCTGCTGACGGACATGGTGTCGGCGGCTCCCGCCGAAGCCGGAAACGGCGGCTGGGAACGGGTGCTGCCGCCGGCCGCCGAACTTCGGGAACGCTTCGGCAGTACCGCGCCGGCGGCGCTGGGTGCCTATGTCGAGGGGGTCGCCAGGCTGCGGCTGAAGCAGTATGCCGATGCCCGGCACGCCTTCACCCTGGCCATGGATACGGGTGACGCATTCCTGTCCGGCCTGAGCCGGGTGGGCATGGCGACGGCATCCTTCGAGGAGGGTGCCTGGGAGGATGTCATCACGATCCTTGAGCCCCTTCACGGCGGTACCGTTGCCGGCGCCGATGCCTGGCTGCTTACCGGCCTGAGCCGGGCGCGGCTCGGTCGGCAGGCGGAGGCGCGCCAGGCTTTCGAACAGGTGTTGCGGGCCGCCGAACGGGCGCCGTATCATGACTGGGTCGCCGAAGAGGTGGAGCGTCTGCGGTTGCAGGAAAAGCGCCGGGGATAGCCGGGAGGAGAGGCGATGGCCGTTGTCACGCGATGGTTGCGGGAGGGGGCCGGTATCTGGCTGATGCTGCTGGCGCTGCTGCCGGTGGTTGCCGGTTGCTTGGGGCGGACCGCGAAGCAGGACGAACTGACCAGCGAGCTGCGTGACGACGTCTACGAGGAGATCCTGCTCCATTTCAACAATCGCCAGTACGAGCGGGTGCGGGAAATCATCCGCATGGCCAATGAACATGGTGCCCGGGACAAGCGGCTCCATTTCCTGAGCGGGATCATGGCCTGGCAGGAGCGTGATTTCGAGGCTGCCAAGGAAGCGTTCCGGGAGGCCATCGAAATCGATCCGGGGTATGCCGAGGCATTCAACAACCTCGGCTCGATCTATCTGGCCGAGAAGGATTATCCCCAGGCCATCGCCTCGTTCAAGGCGGCGCTGGGAAATCCCCTGTATCTGACGCCGGAACTGGCGCTCAACAACCTCGGCCGCGCCAGCGAGTTGATGGGGAATCTCTATCAGGCAGAAACCTGGTACCGGCGGGCCATCGATGCCAAACCGGGTTTTCCCCTTGCCTATATTAATCTCGGTCGGCTGTGTTCCGACGCTGGCCGCTACGAGGATGCCCTGGAGGCCTTCAACAAGGCGGCGGTTCTCGCCCCCGAACGCGTCGATGCCTGGCTGCAGCGGGGCCGGGCGGCCCATGCTTTGGGGCAGTACGGCCTGGCGCGATCATCCTGGGAGCGGGTGATTGCCATCAGCCCTGCCGGCGAACCGGCGGCGGAGGCCCGGCGATGTCTGGATACGCTGCCGGAACCACCGGCACCGGGTGCCGGTGTGCCGGCGTCGCCGGATCGTTGAATTGTCGGGTTGCCTGTCAGTCTGGATGCGTTTTGTCAGGGCCGGCAGCGAAGCAATATGGCGTTGTTACGAAGTCGTCGACGGGTGAAGCCGCGGCGTGACGATACTGGCGGAATTGCCGTGAACCTTCGAAATATGCGAAGACCATGAGTGAAGAAAAGCAGGATAAGAACACGATTCGCGAGCAGCGGTTGGACAAGCTCGAGAAGCTCCGGGCCCTGGGCGTCAATCCCTATGCCAACGACTTCGTGCCCGAGCATACCGCGGCCGCCATCCATGACCGCTTCGGTGAAAGCGACCGGCAGCAGCTCGAAGCCGCGACCGAGCGGGTTTCGGTTGCCGGACGGCTGGTGGCCATCCGTTTTTTCGGTAAAGCGGCCTTCTGTCACCTGCAGGACCGCAGCGGCAGGATCCAGGCCTATGTCCGTCGCGATCAGGTGGGCGATGATTTGTTTGCGGTGTTCAAGCTGCTCGATGTCGGTGATATCGTCGGGGTGACCGGCGAGTTGTTCCGTACCCGTACCGGTGAGTTGACCATCCAGGCGGGTGTCGTGCGGCTGCTGACCAAGGCCTTGCGGCCGCTGCCGGAGAAATGGCACGGCCTCAAGGATGTCGAAACCCGCTACCGCCAGCGGTACGTCGACCTGATCGCCAACCCGGAGGTGCGCGAGACCTTTGTCAAACGCATCCGGATCATCGATACCATCCGTGAATTCTTCAAGGCCCGCGGTTTCTTCGAGGTCGAGACCCCGATGATGCAGCCGGTGGCCGGCGGTGCCACCGCACGGCCCTTCACTACCCACCACAACGCCCTTGATCTGGAACTGTTCCTGCGTATCGCGCCGGAGCTTTATCTCAAGCGGCTGGTGGTGGGCGGTTTCGACCGGGTGTTCGAGATCAACCGCAATTTTCGCAACGAGGGCATCTCGATCCAGCACAACCCGGAATTCACCATGCTGGAGTTCTATCTTGCCTACGCCACCTATCTCGATCTCATGCAGCTGACGGAGGAGCTCTTTGTCGAGGTGGCGATGGAGGTCTGCGGCGGGACGAAGATCACCTACCAGGGACGGGAGATCGACCTGACGCCGCCCTGGGATCATCTCACCGTGCTCGAGGCGATCGAGAAGTACGGCAATGTCGCCCCGGAACGCCTGCAGACCCGGGAAGGTGTCCTGCAGGTGATCGATGAACGGGGGATCGAACTGCCTGATCGCGGTGTCGGCCTCGGCAAACTGCAGGTGGAGATCTTCGATAAAACGGTGGAAAGCCAGCTCATTCAGCCCACTTTTATTACCGATTACCCGGTGGCGGTATCCCCCCTGTCGCGGCGCAGTGAGGTCAACCCCGAGGTGACCGACCGGTTCGAACTCTTCATCAGCGGCCGCGAGATGGCCAACGCCTTTTCCGAGCTCAACGATCCGCTGGATCAGCGGGATCGTTTTCTGCAGCAGGTGGCGGAAAAGGAGGCCGGGGACGAGGAGGCGCACCACTACGACGCCGACTTTATCCGGGCGCTGGAATACGGCCTGCCGCCGACGGCGGGGGAGGGGATCGGCATCGACCGGCTGGTGATGCTGCTGACCGATTCACCCTCTATCCGCGAGGTGATCTTCTTTCCGCTGCTCAAGCCCGAGGCCGGCGAGGCCTGAGTTGCGGTTCGAACTGTTCATTGCCTGTCGCTACCTGCTGGCGACCCGGAAACAGGTTTTTATTTCCCTGATCACCCTGATTTCCATCGGCGGTATCGCCCTGGGGGTGGCGGCGCTGATCGCGGTGCTGGCGGTGATGAGCGGTTTTGCCGGCGAACTCCAGCAGCGGATTCTGGGTAACAACGCCCACATAATGGTGATGCAGTACGGCGGCGGTATGGTCAATGCCCGTCAGATTGCCGCACGGGTGCGGCAGGACGAAGCGGTCACCGCCGTATCGCCCTTCGTCCTCAGTCAGGTGATGATTGCCCATGACCGCTCGGTGAGCGGTGTGGTGGTGCGGGGCATCGATCCCGACGGTGATCCGCTGGCGACCGAGCTGCAGCGCAGCCTGACCACCGGCGCCCTGTTTTCCGCCCCGCAACCGGACGGGACGCAGCGTCCCGAGGCGGTGCTGGGGGCCGAACTGGCGAAGAACCTCGGGGTCACCGTCGGCGACACGGTACGGATCATCAGTCCCACGGGGTCGCCGACGCCTCTGGGGATGGTGCCCCGGATGCTGCTGCTGAAGGTCGGCGGCGTGTTCGCCTCGGGGATGTATGAATATGATACCTCGCTGGTCTACGTGCATCTCGGTACCGCGCAGCGGCTTTTTTCCATGGGCGACCGGGTTTCGGGGCTCGCGGTGCAGGTCGAGGACCCCTTCCAGGCCCGGCAGGTCGGCCGGCGGTTGCAGGAAACCCTGGGCTATCCCTACTGGGCCCGCGACTGGAGCGAGATGAACCGGAACCTCTTTTCCGCCATGAAGCTGGAGCGTGTGGTCATGTTTATCATCTTGTCGTTGATCATTCTCGTGGCTGCCTTCAACATCATCTCCACCTTGTTCATGATGGTGATGGAAAAACACCGTGACATCGCGGTGCTGAAAACCCTCGGTCTTTCCGCCCGCCGGGTGATGCGGATATTCATCTGGGAGGGCATGGTCGTCGGCTTCGTTGGTACTCTGCTGGGGCTCGCGGGAGGGCTCGTCATTTGCTGGGTGCTGCGGCACTACCAGTTCATCACCCTGCCGAGCGATGTATATTATATCACCAGTCTGCCGGTGAAACTGGAGCCGGTGTATGTCGTCCTGACCTGTTTCGCTTCCCTGATCATCTCATTTCTGGCGACGCTTTATCCGTCGTTTCGGGCGGCGCGCATGCTGCCGGCCGAAGCGCTGCGGTATGAGTGACGGAGGTGGGGATGGCGGCCATCTTTTTCGGCAGGAAGGACCATCGTGAGGAAGACAGTGCCGGTCGGGTCGCCCGGTTGCGGGAGCAGCTGGCACGTTCTCCCAACAGCTTTCATCTCCGCGTCAAGCTGGCGGAGTCCCTGCTGCAGGGCGGGGATCGGCGCCGCGGTATCGCCATGCTGGTGCAGATGGTGGACCAGGAGACCCGCCGGGGATCGTCCGACAAGGCCATCGCCCTGTGTAAACTGATCCTGCGACATGACCGGGAAAACGTTCGTGCCCGCGAGGTGCTTGCCGGCATGCTGAGCAACCGGGGACTGAACGCCGATGCGGCCGAGTTCTCCGGGGCCCCGAAAGATGCCGCTCCGGAAACCGATGACGCCGCTCTGGCGGTGAATGTCCGCCTGGGAGTGGAGGAGATGCGGCAGTTGGCGGAAACCGCGCCGCCGCAGTCGGTGGCGGCCTGTGAAGAGGTGGTGCGTCAGGGGGAGTCCGGTGACACCTTCTACGTTGTTGCCGCCGGCCAGCTGGGGGTGTTCCGTACCGGTGACGACCGTCAGGAACGGATGATCGCCGAACTCGGGCCGGGAAATTTTTTCGGTGAGATGAGTGTCTACGGCGGCGGGGTGCGTTCGGCGACCGTGCGGGCGTTGACCGTTGCGAGGGTGCTGCCGATATCCAGCGGCCGGCTGGAAGAACTCGGTGCCCGGTTGCCGGCCTTCAAGGAGGTGCTGGATGATGCTTTTCGGAAGCGGCAGATAGATGCCGTGTTGTCGTCACTGATGTTCTTTCATCAGTTTGCGGTTTCCCGCCGCCTCGAAATCATCGAACAGCTGCTTACCGTTCCGGTGGCCGCCGGCGATGAAATCGTCCACGAGGGGCAGCACAACCGGAGGCTCTATATCATCCTCGCGGGCAGGATGGATGTCTGGCTCCGGGACCGGGAGCGGCGGGTCCGGCTCGCAACCCTTGCCGTGGGGGATTTCTTCGGCGAGATCTCCATGATTACCGGCCGACCGGCTATCGCCACCGTTATCGCGGCGACCGACGGCATGCTGGCGATAATGGACCGTCGGCTGCTGGACGAAATCGCTACCCGGTTTCCCCACTTCCTGCGGACTATTCTCGACCGGCTGAAACAGCGCAACCAGCAGACCATGCATCAGTTGCTGGGCGGCTACGAGCGGGAAGATTGATACCCCGGTCATGACCGAACCGTTGATTGTCGTTACCGCCCTGGAAAAGGAGTACCGGCTGGAAGGCAAACGCCTGCCGGTACTCCGGGGGATCGATCTCGCGGTGGCTGCCGGTGAACAGCTGGCCATCTGCGGCGAATCCGGCGCCGGTAAAAGCACCCTGCTGCACATCATGGGCGGGCTCGACCGGCCGACGGCGGGCCGGGTGGTCATCGGTGGTGAGGATGTGTTTCACTGGCCCGACCACCGGCTGGCGCTCTGGCGCAACGAACACGTGGGGTTCGTGTTCCAGTTTCATCACCTGCTGCCGGAGTTCAGCGCATTGGAAAACGTCGCCATCCCCCTGCTGATTCGCGGGGATCGCCGGCGGAAGGCACGGGAAACCGCTGCCGCCCTGCTTGATCGGGTGGGTCTCGGCGATCGGCTGGCCCATCAGCCCGGGGAGATGTCCGGCGGTGAACAGCAGCGCGTGGCGCTTGCCCGGGCACTGGTGACCCGTCCGGCGATGATGCTGGCCGACGAACCCACCGGCAATCTGGACCGGCAGACGAGCCGTGAAGTTGAGGATCTCCTGTTCGAACTCAATCGTGAATACGGTATGGTGCTGGTCATCGTGACCCATAGTCAGCGGCTTGCCGGCCGCATGCGCCGAACGATCCTGCTGGAGGACGGTATGACCAGGGAAGTGAGCGGCCGGTGAAACGACGAATCCTGATCCCCGCTTTGTGTGCCGTGGTGCTGCTGGCGGGGTATCCGTTCCTCCGGGGGAGGGATGTCCTTGCCCTGGAGGTGTCAGTGGAGGGGCGGACGGTGGTCGAGGTGGTGGTGGTCGGCAATGACAAGGTGGCCGACAGCATCATCCTGAATGCCATGCAGGTGAAGTCCGGGCAGTCCTTTTCCGGGGTGCGGCTGGATGCCGACCTGAAGGCCATCTACGCCCTCGGGTTCTTCGCCGACGTACTGATGAACGCCACGCCGGTGGATGACGGAGTGGCGGTGGCGGTGGTGGTGGTGGAAAAGCCCACCGTTGCCGGGATCGACATCCGCGGCAACGACAAGATCAAACGCAAGGATCTGCTCAAGGAGATCACCGTTCGGACCTTTGCTGTCCTCAACCGGGAGAAGATCAGCGAGAGCGAGGAGAAGATCCGGGCATTCTACCGCGAGAAGGGCTTTTTTTCCATCGGGGTGCAATCGAAGGTGGTGCCGGCCGGAAAACAGCGGGTCAAGGTGGTGTTCGATATCGACGAAGGCCGCAAAAGCTACGTCCGCAGGATCCGCTTCTCCGGCAACGAGAATTTCGGCGACTGGCGCCTCCGGCGACAGATGCAGACCAAGAAGTACAACCTGTTCCTCACCTGGGCCACCGATGCCGGGATCCTCAAGCAGGATCAACTGGATAACGACGTCAAGCTGATCAAGTCGTTTTATCTCAGCAAGGGGTACGTGCAGGCGCGCGTCAGCAAGCCGCAGATCACCCTGAGCGACAACAAAAAATGGATTTATCTCGATTTCGAGGTTGATGAAGGGGAGGTGTTCACCCTCGGTACGGTGGAGCTGGTGGACGATGAACTGGCGGATGACAAGCGGGATCTGGTGCTGGCGGCACTGGCCGGCAAGGCGGGTGAAACCTTCAGCAACATGAACCTGCGCGAGGATATCGAAAAGCTGACCACCTGGTACGGGGATCAGGGCTATGCCTTTGTCGATGTCGATCCGCGCACGCGGCTCGATCCGGACAAACGGCAGGTCGACATCTCCTACCGGATCAGCCGCGGCGGGCAGTTTCATTTCGGCCGGGTCGAGATCGCCGGCAACACCAAGACCCGGGATAAGGTGATCCGGCGCGAACTGCGGTTCGCCGAAGGGGATCTGTACAACACCTCGGCCCTGAAGCGCAGTCGCGAGCGGCTGACCAATACGCAGTTTTTTGCCGAGGCCGATATCCAGACCGAGCAGTCCGGCGACGACACCATGGATATCAAAATAAAGGTGGAGGAGGGTCAGACGGGGTCGTTCAGCGTCGGGCTGGGTTACAGTACGGTGGATTCAATCATCGGTATGGCCAGTATTGCCAAGAAGAATTTTCTCGGCCGCGGCTGGGATGCCAACTTCCATGTCGAGTTGTCGGGAACCAGCTCACGCTATAACATCGGTATTACCGATCCCTATTTTCTCGACATTCCCATGACCGCCGGCTTCGCGGTGTTCAACGAGGAGATCGAGTACGATGCCTACGACACCAAACAGACCGGATTCCGGGTTCACGTCGGCAAGTCCATCGATGAATACACCAGCTGGTCGGCGGGTTACCGTCTCGAGCAGGTGGAGATCTTCAATATCGATGATTATGCCTCTGATTATATCTGGGACGAGGAAGGGGAGACGACCACCAGTCAGGTGTATTTTTCCCTGGTCCGCGACAAGCGCAACAACTACCTGTTCCCGACCCGCGGCTACCGGGTGAAGGGGACGGTGGTGCTGGCCGGTGGTCCCCTGGGCTTCGATAACGATTTTTACAAGGTCATCCTCGAGGGGCACAAGTTTTTCCCGCTGAAATGGGAAAGTGCCCTGCACCTCCGTGGTACCCTCGGCTATGCCGACGGCTATGGCGGCCATGACCTGCCGCTTTACGAACGGTTCTACCTCGGTGGCATGGATACCATTCGCGGTTTCGATTTCGGCGAGGCCGGGCCGGAAGACGAAAACGGCGATGTTATCGGCGGCACCAGCGAGGTTATCCTCAGCGCCGAATGGGTCTATCCACTGGTGAAAAGCATGGGCCTGCACGGGGTGCTGTTTTATGACATGGGTAAGGCCTACGACGATGACGAGAACATCGACTTCGATCTGCGCCAGAGCGTCGGTTTCGGGGTGCGGTGGAAATCGCCCATGGGGCCGCTCAGGGTGGAGTGGGGCCTGAACCTGAGCCCCGAGGACGACGAGAAGGCGACGGTGTGGGATTTTTCCGTCGGTTCGTTTTTCTGATGACGGCGTGAATTCGGGGCACCGCGTGCCGTGCCCATCGTCGGGTCGGGCTCCGGTGCCGGCCCGATTTGCACCGGGGCGGCCACCGGCGGCGGTCCGGACATGATTCGCGGTCATATGGGGCGGTGCCCGGAGATGATTCGTGGCCACCACATGCGGCTGTTCGTACATGGTTTGATCGTTACGCCGCGACGCCCGCCGATGTTCAGGGGGCGCGGCGGCGCGGTCATCGATCTTGCAATAATTTCATAACGATTGACAAAGGGAGTTGCTCTGATGAAGAATCATGATGTGAAGATGATCCGGGTAATGGTATTTGTGCTGCTGGTGCTGTTTGCTTTGGCCGCGCCGCTGCCCGTCGCGGCGGCCGAGGGGGCGAAGATCGCTTTCATCGATCTGCAGAAGGTCATGGCCATGTCGGAAGCCGGCAAGCAGGCGCGGGAAACCCTTGAGGGCAAGCGCGGCGAACTGGCGCAGGAGATCAAGGGCAAGGAAATGGAGCTGAACCGGGCCAAGGAGGAGATCGAGCGTCAGGCGATGATGCTCAGTGAGGCCGCCCGGGCCGAGAAGGAAGCCGAGTACCAGAAACAGGTGCGTGATTTCAAGCTCTTTGTCTCCGATTCCGAACAGGAATTGAAGAATACCTACAAGGAACTGACGAAGTCGATGCTCAAGGATCTTGAGAAGGTGGTCCTGAAGGTCGGCAATGATGGCAAGTTCGACATGATCCTCGGCAAGCAGGAGAGTAGTATTTTCTTCGCTTCCGAACGGCTCGATATTACCGGCAAGGTGATCGATGCCTATAATGCCTGGGTGAAAAACCCTCCCAAGAACGACGAAAAGGCGAAATGAGTGCCCCGCCGGTGAGCGGGGAACATGAGCGCTGCCGCCGGCCGGGATGCCGCTGAGCCGGCGGCATGGAGCCCGGAAAAGATGATTGATATCGCGAAAATCATGGATTACCTGCCGCACCGGTACCCGTTTTTGCTGGTCGACCGGGTACTGGGGGTCGAACCGCACCGGCGCATTACGGCGGTCAAGAACGTCACCATCAACGAGCCGTTTTTCATCGGCCACTTCCCCGGTTTTCCGGTCATGCCGGGGGTGTTGATCATCGAGGCGCTGGCCCAGGCCGGCGGGTTGCTGGTGCTGCACAGTGAAGGGCTGGAATTGGCCCATGACCTCAGCCGCAAGGTGTTTTTCATGGGCATCGACAAGGCCCGTTTCCGGCGGCCGGTGGTGCCCGGCGATGTGCTGCGGCTTGAAGTGTCTACCATCCAGCGGCGCGGGAAGATCTGGAAGTCCCATGGCGAAGCCCTGGTGGACGGTACGCCGGTGGCCGAAGCCGACATGATGGCCAGCATCGGCTGACGACGCATGCCGTGTCCCCGGCCGGGAGGAGAGACAACCGAACTGTCATGACATACATTCATCCCACCGCGATCGTTTCCGTCGCCGCCCGTCTGGCCGAAGATGTCCGGGTCGGTCCTTACAGCGTCATCGAGGGCGACGTCGAGGTCGGTGCCGCTACCGTCATCGATCATCATGCCACCATTTCCGGACGGACCGTCATCGGTCCCGGCTGTCGGATTTATCCCTATGCCCTGGTGGGTACCGATCCCCAGGACATGAAATACGCCGGCGAGGAAACCGATCTGGAGATCGGTGCGGGAACCGTCATCCGCGAGTACGTCACCATCAGCCGCGGTACCGCCCACGGCGGCGGGATCACCCGCGTCGGTCGGGACAACATGCTGATGGCCTACTGTCACGTGGCCCATGATTGCAGTCTCGGCGACGGGGTGATCATGGCCAACGGTGCCACCCTCGGCGGCCACATCGTCATCGAGGAGTGCGCGATCATCGGCGGACTGGCGGCGATTCACCAGTTCTGTCATGTCGGCGGCTACACCATGATCGCCGGTACCGCCGGGGTTTCCCAGGATGTGCCGCCCTACTGCATGGCCTCCGGCAACCACTGCCGGCTCTACGGGCTCAACTCCGTCGGTCTCAGGCGGCACGGGTTTTCGCGGGAAACGCTGGCGGCGCTGAAACGAACCTACCGGCTTATCTATCGTACCCCCGGGCTGCCCATGGCGGCGGCGCTGGAACGGGTCGCCGTCGAGGTGCCGGATCTGCCCGAGGTCCGGAGGTTCACCGAATTCGTCCAGGCGGCCCAGCGGCCGGGCCGCCGCGGCGTCTGCCGCAAGGGCTGACCGCATGACCGCAAAGCTTAAAGTCGGCGTGGTCGGGGTTGGTCATCTGGGCCAGTACCACGCCCAGAAGTACGCCGGCCTGCCCGATACCGATCTGGTGGGGGTGGTTGATGCCGATCCCGGGCGGGCGGCGGAGATCGCCGGCCGGTATGGTACCCGGGTGTTTACGGATCTGCCTTCCCTGCTCGCAGCGGTGGACGCGGTGTCGGTGGCGGTGCCTACCAGCGACCACTTTCGCGTCGGGAGCCTGGCGCTGGAAGCCGGCGTGCATGTGCTGCTGGAGAAACCCATTGCCGCCACCCCCGACGAGGCGGAGCGGCTGGTGGCGCTGGCCGCAGCGCGTGCCCTGGTGCTGCAGATCGGCCATCTCGAGCGCTTCAATCCCGCCTTCACGGCGGCGGTGGAGGAGATCCGGGAGCCCCGGTTTATCGAGGTGCATCGGCTCTCGCCGTTCACCTTCCGCAGCGTCGATATCGACGTTGTCCTCGACCTGATGATTCACGATCTGGACCTGGTGCTCAGCCTGGTCAGGAGCCCCATCCGCGAGGTCTTTGCCGTCGGTGTGCCGGTGCTTTCCGAACGGGTGGACATTGCCAATGTCCGGCTCCATTTCGTCGATGGTACGGTGTGCAACCTTACCGCCAGCCGGGTGTCGCTGAACCGTGAGCGCAAACTGCGGGTGTTTCAGTTGGACAGCTATTTTTCGGTTGATTTCGCTAATTTCACCCTGGTGCAGTGCCGCCGGAAAGAGATCGATTACTACGACCCCATTCCCCGTATCGATTTTCACAAAAAAGAATTTCCCGCCGCGGATTCCCTCAAGCTGGAGATCGCCGATTTTGTCGCTTCCGTTTGTACCGGCCGACCGCCGGTGGTCAGCGGAAGCGACGGGCTGGCGGCCCTGCAGGCCGCCTGGCGGATCAAGGAAACCATAGCTCTGCAGGAGACGAATGCCGATGGCCAGTGGGAGCGGCAGCAGCCCGGCGGCCCGCGGCGCTGACGGTGGTCGGTCGCCGACCATCCTGATCATCGCCGGGGAGGATTCCGGCGATCTGCACGGTGCCACCCTCGCCCGGGCGTTGCAGCGTCTACAGCCGGAGGTGGAACTGCTGGGTGTCGGCGGGATGCGCATGGCCGCCGCCGGGGTGTCGTTGATTTACCCCTCGGCGAAGCTGGCGGTGGTCGGGATTACCGAGGTGCTGGAGAAACTGCCGGCAATCCGTGAGGGCCGGCGCACGGTTCTCAAGATCCTCAAGGAACGGCGTCCGGACCTGGTGGTGCTGATCGATTTCCCGGATTTCAATCTCTATCTCGTGGCACCGGCGGTAAAGCGGCTGTGTATCCCGCTGGTCTACTACATCAGCCCGCAGGTATGGGCCTGGCGACGGCGGCGGGTACACCGAATCCGCCGGCTGGTGGACCGCATGCTGGTGATCCTGCCCTTCGAGGCGGAATTCTACCGCCGCTACGGGGTCGAGGTGACCTACGTCGGGCATCCCCTGGTGGACGAGTTCATCGATTATCAGCCCCCGTCGCGGGAAAAAAGGCCCTACGTTGCCCTTCTGCCCGGCAGCCGGCATCGCGAGGTGCGGCGCCTCTTCCCGGTGATGCTGGAAGCGGCCGCCATGGTGCGGGCGATCTTTCCGGCGCAGGAGTTTCTCGTTCCCGTTGCGCCATCGCTTGACGAGCGGGTGTTGGAGGAGATGATCCCCGCCGATCTGCGTTCCGCGGTCAGGCTGGTGCGGGAGTCGCTTCCCGCCTGTCTGCCCCACGCCGCGGCGGCGGTGGTGACTTCGGGCACCGCGACCCTTGAAACCGCGCTTGCCGGGGTGCCGATGGTGGTGGTTTACCGCCTCGCGCCGCTGTCCTACCGGGTGGGACGGATGCTGATCTCGGTGCCGTTCATCAGCCTGGTCAACCTGGTTGCCGGTCGCAAGGTGGTGACGGAGCTGATCCAGGACGAGGTGACCTCCCGGCGGCTGTTTGACGAATTGCACGCCCTGATGACCGACCGCGGGCGGTACGAACGCATGGTGGCGGATCTGGTCGAGGTAAAGCGGCGGCTGGGTAGCGCCGGCGGCGCCGACCGCGCCGCGACCGAGATCATCAGGCTGCTACCCGGCACCGGGAGAAGCGGGGGGGCGGTGCGGTTTTGACGGTAATGATCTTTCTCATGGTTGTGTTCATCATGGTCATGGTGACGGCATCGCTGATTTTCTGGCTGGTACTCATGCGGCTTTCGGCCTATGCCATCCGCTGGCTGGAGATCAGTAATCGGCCGGGCTTTTCGGCACCGGCCGGGTTTTTCCCCGCATTGCTGCCGTGGCGGCTGGTCCGACCGTTGGTGCGTGAGTGTTTCAGCAGTATTCCCATGCTGTTTCTCTGGGGTGCCGGTCGGGTGTCCCGCCGGGGTGAGCGGCAAGTCGGCGGGCCGCGGTCGCAGCCCGGAACCGGGGTCGGGATGGCGGCGGTGCCCGAAACGCCGGAAACCGGGGGAAGTTCAGTCCCGCCGGTGGTGGTCATGGTGCCCGGCTACCTCATGACCACCGGGTGTCTCTGGCCCCTTGCCCGGCGGCTGCGGCGGGCCGGGTTTTGCACCCTGTTGTTCGATGTCGCCGACTGCCGCCGCGCCATCGTTGAACATGCCGCGATGTTGCGGGATCATATCAGCCGCTGTGTGCCGGCGGGAACCCCGGTGGTGCTCCTGGGGCACAGCATGGGCGGGATGGTGTGCCGGGCGGCGGCGCGGGAGTGGGATGCCGACCGGCTGCCGCTGCGTGGGGTGATTGCCCTCGGTTCACCGCATCGGGGCACCATGCTGTGGTCCCTGGGAATGGGCCCCGCGGCCCGGGAGATGCGCCCCGGATCGAAGCTGCTCGGTGAACTGGCGCGGGCGGAGGAAGCGGTCGCGTACCACCGTTGCGGCGTCTACTCGCGTTTTGACGAGCTGGTGATTCCCAACGAGCATGGCCGCTGGGCGGGGGCGCGGGAGGTTGTCGTCGATGACGTCGGGCATTTCATGCTGGTGCTTGACCGGCGGGTGGCGGAAATTCTTGCGGCTGAAGTCGGGCGTATTTGCAAACCGCCCGGCCCGGGTTATAATTGACTGTATGACGATGTTTTCCTGACCACCCCATCTTCGGCGTGGTGTGGTAGTCGGCGTGATTGACCGCGGGGTGCCCGTTGTTGCGCCGTTTCTCCGCCAAGCCGGGGGAATTCGTCGTGAAACCGGAACGGCTGCGGTAGCGGCCGGAATTCCCGGACGGGTGGTTGTTTTTTACGCTGCACCAGGTATATCCGTGCCCGGAAAGACAACCCGTTGTTTTCCTGATGCCGACGGAGGATGCGTGACATGAAGATCGGGATCATCAGTGATACCCATGGTTCGGTGGCGGCGTGGAAGCAGGCCATGGACGGTCCGTTTCTCGATGTCGATATGATCTTTCATGCCGGTGACCTGCTGTACCATGGAGCCCGCAATCCCTTTCCTTTTGGTTACCATACCGCCCGGCTGGCCGATCTCCTGAACAGTTGCCCGGTGCCGCTGGTGATCGCCCGGGGCAACTGCGATTCCGCCGTCGATCAGACGGTGCTCAACTATCCGATCCATGCTCCCATGGCTTTCGTGCAGATGGAAGGACTGCGTTACTGCATCATGCACGGCGACCACGGTACCCTCCAGGATCAGCTCCAGACCGCGCACCGTTTTAGGGCCGATTTTCTCGTCACCGGACACACCCACATCCGCAACCTGAAGCGGGAAAACGATATCGTCCACATCAACCCGGGTTCCGCGGCCCTGCCCAAGGATCATCTGAACGGGTCGGTGGCGGTGGTCGACACGCTGCAGAAGACCGTGGTCATCATCGATCTGGAAAACGGTGAGGAGCTGGCGGCTCTGGGCTACGGCGGTTCCTGAGCGCCGGGGTCGACGCTGCTTTCGGTTTGTCATCCGCTTCCCGGCGTTGCCGCTGCCGGGCGGGTGAGGTCGGAACCTTTGGTAACGGCACCGTTCAAAGCGCTGTCGGTATTGGTGTTTGAACGATAACGCGCCGGGAGATTCCTGATGATCTCCCGGCGCGTTTTTTTCCGTTGGCGAGGGCGAGCGGTGTGGTTGCCTTACGGCGGGGAGAACAGCTGATTTTGGCGCTTCCATCGCGCCGTCATCAGGTAGCGATTACAGGCCGTAGAAGGTCAGTGCCGCGGTCCAGGTGGAGCCGTTGGTGGTGCTTTCACCGAAAACATCATCGGTGTAGCCCAGTTCAGCGCCCCAGCGTTCGCTGACCTTGATTCCCATTACCACCTCCAGGGTGCCAAGGTCAATCTCGTTGCCGTTGGCATCCACCTGGCCGGAGTAGGCATCACCGTCGCCGGTGTTCATGGTGCCGCTGAACTTCGCCCGGGCATAGGCGTGGGGGCCGAAATCGAGACCGAACTCGGCCAGGTAGCGGAACTCATCCGACGGCGCCTGGGAGCGGACGCGGTAGCCGGCCTCGAGGTTGCAGTAGCCGGGGATGGTCGGGTAGAGCGACTGACCGTAGAGCAGACGGAATTCGTAATCGTCCTGGGCATCACCCAACTGGATGTCCAGGGGGCCGGTGTGCCGGTGATCGTAGGCCTCGCCGGTTTTCATCAGCCCCTGGACCGACAAAACCCCCTTTTCCCATGACCATACCTGGTATTTCAACCCGAACTGGACATCCGCCAGGCCGGAGGAATAGGCCGCCTTGTCAACGCCCACCTGGGGACCGACCCGCACCGAGTTGGCCAGGTAGGTGAAATGGCATTCCTTGTAGTCGAGGGCGGTGATCATTGTCAACCGGTCCCACACGCCGTATTCCAGGTAGATGGACTTCTTCTTTTCCTTGTACTCGAAGTCCCGCTTTTTCCCGTCGCCCGGAGAATAAGGCTGGGAATTGCCGTTGAGATCGAAGAACCGGTCGGCATCGTACTGGCTGTAGGCCAGGCGGGCGTAGAGTTTGCCCCTGGGCATGGTCCAGGCGCCGGCCCGTACCTGACTCGCGGTCAGCAGTGTCAGTGCCAGGGCGAGGAGAAAAATCCGATTGTAACGCATGTGTTGTCCCCTTTGGAATAGATTGTGCGAGAACTCCTGTTCTTTTCGTCGGGGACGACTATAAGTTATTGATATCATAGGGTCAAATTGTTTGTGTCGATGTTTTGCAGGGGTCTTATCGGGATAATGTATGTGTGGCGGGAGGGTCGGGCCCGTGGTTGTGGCGGCGATAACGCACCCGATGAACCAGATGTACCCGATATGCCTGATGCGTCTGATGCGCCAGATGTACCAGATGGGTCCGATGCATCAGATACCGGGACAGGCAGCGGGGCTCGGGGGGTGAACCCGCCGGTCGGCGTGGCAGGATGGTGCGGCGCTGTCCGGGGCAGCGGTTTCGCTGCTGCCGGCAGGGCGTGATCCTGTTGTCGCCCTCGCAGTGACAGCATTTTCGCGCTGGTTTTTCAGACCGGCTCAGAAAAAATATTTGCTGCGCGGCGATACATCCTGATCCGAGAAGCTTTCGACGTTCTTTCCCGGTCGGTCGATGAGCTTGATGAGGCGATAGCGCAGGGAGTTCTTGGCTTCACGCAGGTGCTTTTCCCCCGCCTCCCGGCAGGAACGGCAGGCGGCAAACGGGATTTCGATGCAGATGGACAGGGGAAAGCTGGAGGCGCGGGTCTCGATAATCCTGAGACCGGCGCAGGCGCGGCAGATCAGCACCCGTTCGGTTTGTTCCTCGGTGATGCCGTCGGTGTCGTAGTAGATCGATTTGTCCCGTACGGCGAACTCCCCCGGGGTGCCGGCCGGCGCCGGCGGCCGGCGGTGCAGTTCCATCACCTGGGCGCAGAGGGTGTCGATGTATTCACTGACCCGGGCCGATTGCCGCAGCCGTTCAGGGTCGTAGTCCGGTTCCCGGACGGCGGAGAAGTCGTGCCCGGCCATTGCCAGGCAGATGCCGAGGTTGGTGTAGGGCAGGGCGCCCTGGATGGCGTAGCCCCCCTCGAGGACGGCGATATGGGGGTTGAGCATCTCGTTCAGACGGGCGTAACCCGCGGCCGAGAAGCTCATGTTGGTGATCGGATCGGTGTAATGGTTGTCCTGGCCGGCGGAATTGATGACGATCTCGGGTTTGAATGCCTCAAGGATCGGCAGCACCACCCGCTCCATGACGGTGAGGAACCCTTCGTCGCCGGTCTGCGGCGGCAGGGGGATGTTGACCGTGGCGCCGATGGCGTTGGGGCCGCCGTTTTCCCGGACGAAGCCGGTGCCCGGAAAGATGGTGCGACCGTCCTGGTGCAGGGAGATGAACAGAACCTCGGGGTCGTGCCAATAGATGTCCTGGGTGCCGTCGCCGTGGTGGCAGTCGGTATCGACGATGGCGATGCGCCGCACGCCGCATTCCTCGCGCAGGTACTCCACCAGCACCGCCTCGTTGTTGAGGCTGCAGAAGCCGCGGTTGCCGTGGACTACCTTCATGGCATGGTGCCCCGGCGGGCGTACCATGGCGAAGGCCCGGTCGACCTTTTTTTCCATTACCAGCCGGGCGGCGGTGACGGCGCCACCGGCGGCGATCAGGTGCGACGGGGTGGTGACCGCGTCCACCTCGGGGATGCAGAAATGCACCCGTTCGATCATCCCGGCGGTGGCGACCTCCGGCTTGTGCTCGGAAATCCCCGGCAGGTCGAAGATGCCCTCTTCGCGGAGCTGGTCCTGGGTGTAGAGCAGACGCTCCTCCCGTTCCGGGTGGGTGGCGTCGATGGCCCAGTCATAGGCCGGGAAGAAGATGATTCCCAGACGGCGGTGGTCGGTGCTCATCGCACGGCCTCGCGGTAGGCGGCGCGGATCGACGGCTTCAGCTGGCAACTGACGCGGATGTTCCGACCGACGGTGAAGTAGTTGCTGATCATGTTGAAGGAATCCGCCTCGACGACCTGGATCATGTCATCATCGATGTCTTCGATCTGTTGTCGTCGCAGGAAGGCCAGCAGGTGTTCGCGGCCGGCGGCAACGGCGTCGGCGAGGGTGAACTGAAAAGAAATTTTTTGACGGATATCGAGGTTCGGGATCGAAAGCTCCTTGCGTTCGGTGTCCGCCAGCAGTTCGATCTCCATGGTGGTGCGGGTCAGCGCCGCGCCGATGGCGTTGGCCACCGCATGGCGGGCGGGCACCGTGACCGGCAGGCCGAAGGCCTGCGCGAGGGGTTCCGCCAGCACCGCCGCCGGGCCGCCCATGACGTATACCTGCCGGGGGCTCAGGGTTTTGCCCGTGAGCAGTTCGTGGATGGTGTAGACCGGGCGGGCGTTTAGCTCGGTCACCAGGCCGTGGGCAGCATCCCGGATCTGTTCCATCGCCCGGGCGATGGCCCGCCGGGCGAGTTCTTCCGGGTCGATGCCGGTGGCCGCCGCCAGTTCACGGAATCCGGCGGCCGACGCGGTGGGGTTGCCGACCTGAGCCGTGCCGGTGACGTTACCGGCGTCGATGAGGGTCGGCACCGGGCCGCCGCAGGCCAGCGCCGGACCGCGACGTCGGGGGCCGATACGAAGATCGCCGTTTTCGACGACCACCTCGGAATCGCCGCCGATGCCGATGGAGCGGGTAATTACCGCACGCACCAGGGTCGGGTGGCCGCCGATGGCGATGCCGTCGGGTTCGACCAGCGGCGCGCCGTCGGCGAAGACGGCGATGTCGGTGGTGGTGCCGCCGATATCGAGGATGACGGCGTCTTCGTCGATGTCGCACAGGGCGACGATGCCCATGATGCTGGCCGCCGGTCCGGAGAGGATCGATTGTACCGGCACCGTGCGGGAGACCGCCGCCGGCATGGTGCCGCCGTCGGCTTTGAGGATGTCCATCCGGGCGCTGATGCCGTGTTTCCGGACGCCGGTTTCGACCGCGTCGATGAAGTCGATATAGGCGCGCCAGACGGCGGAATTGTAGAAGGCGGTGGCTACCCGCCGGGGAAAGTTGAGGCGGCCGGACAGGGTGTGGCCGATGCTGATGAAATCCGCGTCGGGTTGGAGCCGGCGGACGATCTGTTCCTCCTGGACCGGATTGCGCGGCGAGAACTTGGTGACCGCGCCGAAGACCCGCACCCCGGCGGCGCGGCAGGCTTCGACGGCGGCATCCAGTTCGGCGTCCGGCAGCGGTTCCTGCTCGGTGCCGCGGTGATCGATGGCGCCTCTGAGCAGGTGGAAGTGGCGGCCGATGGTGTAGTGTCCCGGGGCGATCCCCGGTCCGCCGGTTACCAGCATGCCCACCGGTTCCAGCTTTTCTTCGATAATGGCGTTGGTGGTGAGGGTGGTGGAGAGGTTTATCTGCCGGATCGCGTCCGGGTCGACATCCCGCAGGATTTCGCCGATGGCCGCGTTCACCGAGGCGAGCAGGTCTTCATGGTCGGTGGGTACCTTGGCGGCGGCATGGATGCCGTTGGTGGCGATCATGACCGCGTCGGTATGGGTTCCGCCGACATCGATGCCGAGCAGCATGGGGTACTCCCGTCGGAAATGGGTTCGATCGTGGATTTTCTACCACGTCCGGCGTCAGGCAGTCCAGCAAAAACCTGAGCCGTTTTTCCCGGCTTCAGCCACGTAAC
Organism: Candidatus Anaeroferrophillacea bacterium; assembly: GCA_016933675.1. Lineage (GTDB taxonomy): Bacteria > Desulfobacterota > Anaeroferrophillalia > Anaeroferrophillales > Anaeroferrophillaceae > JAFGAM01. The sequence continues at coordinate 191 of JAFGAM010000071.1, read as the reverse complement.
GGACACTCTTTTCCCATGCAGCTCGGGTTGGCGCGGTACTGCCGGCAGGTAAGGGGCATCCCGGCCTTGAGTGGCACCGGCAGCAGGTCGGTTGAAAGTGCTGCGGCGCGGCGCAGCGCCAGCCAGCAATCGCGCTGACAGCAGCGGGCGGCGCTCTCGAAGGCGGCGATGTCGCCGAGGCAGGCGTGGGT
>JAFGAM010000070.1 GCA_016933675.1 Candidatus Anaeroferrophillacea bacterium | reverse complement strand
TGCTGGGATTTCTTCCTCGGCCACGGGATCGTCGGCGGCATGCTGGTGAGCGGGTTCGCCCAGGGGGAAGCGGCGGCGGCCATGGCCGGTAGCATCCTCGACGGTGAGCCGGTCAAGGATATCCCGGTACAGCACGCCAGCCCGAACCGCTTCATGTTCGATTACCGGCAGTTGCAGCGCTTCGGCATCGGGACGTCGCACGTGCCGGCGGACAGTGTCGTGGTCAACCGGCCTTTCTCCTTCTATCAGGTTTATGCCGGACGCATCTGGTGTGCCGCCGGGGTGTTTGCCGGGATGATCCTGCTGTTGGTGTTCCTGTCGGTCACCATCTTCCGGCGGCGGCGGGCGGAACGTGCTCTCCGGGAGAGTGAAGGGCGCTTGCAAACGGTTTTCGATGCCGCCCGCACGGTTTCTTTAGTCATCACCGATTCTGCCGGTGCCGATGCGCGTATCCGGGAATTCAGCCCCGGAGCCGAACGGATCTTCGGCTGCTCCCGCGCTGAGGTTTTGGGACAGCCGGTGGCTGTGTTCCATCGGCCCGGCGATGTTTCCCGTTTCCCGGAGATTGTCGAATCCCTGCGTCAAAACCGCAGCGGTTTTGACGGCGAGACGGTGCTGGTACGCAAAAACGGCGAGCAGTTTCCGGCGCTTTTTTCCATCCATCCCATCTTCGGTTCGGATGACCGCCTGGTTGCGCTGCTGGAGGTGAGTATCGATATCACCCTGTTGCATGAGGCGCGGAAGTCACTGGAGGCATCGGAACGCCATTTCCGCGAATTGTTCGATTCCGTCAGCGACCTGGTTTTTACCCACGATCTAGAGGGCCGGTTCCTGACCGTCAATCGGGCCATTGCCGAGACCTTCGGCGGCGCGCCGGAGGAGTTCATCGGCCGGCGGGTCACCGAGTACATGCCGGCGGAATTCCGTCACCTGTTCGAACCTGAATATCTTGCGCCGCTCCGGCGGGACGGTCGGGCGGCGGGGATCAACGGCTACCTCGACCATCGCGGCGGCAAGGTGTACGTCGAATACCACTGTACCATGGTGCGGCCGGAGGACGGTGCACCCTACGTCAGCGGCATCGGCCGCAACGTGACCGAGCGGATGCGGGCCGAGCGGCAGCTCAAACAGCTGCGCCAGAAGGTACTCCAGGCGGAGAAGATGGAAGCCATCGGCGTTCTGGCCGGTGGCATCGCCCACGATTTCAACAATCTCCTCATGGGGATCCAGGGGAATGCCTCGCTCATGCTGCTGGGCCGCAAGCCGGGTGACGCCGATTACGAAAAACTCAGGCATATCGAACAGTACGTCCAGAACGGCGCCGCCCTGACGAAGCAGTTGCTGGGCTTTGCCCGGGGCGGCAAGTACGAGGTCAAGCCCACCGACCTGAACGAGTTGATCCGCGACCATGGCCGGATGTTCGGGCGCACGAAGAAGGAGATCACCATTCACGAGCGGTTTGCTGCCGATCTCCAGCCGGTGGAGGTGGATCAGGGGCAGATGGAGCAGTGCCTGCTCAACCTCTATATCAACGCCTGGCAGGCGATGCCCGGCGGCGGTGAGATCTACGTGCAGACCGAGAACGTCGTGCTCGACGAGCGCTATGTGATGCCTTTCTCGGTTCCCCCGGGCAAGTATGTGAAGGTCACGGTAACCGATACCGGAACGGGCATGGATGAGGCGACCCGCAAGCGGATCTTCGAGTCCTTTTTCACCACGCGGGAGATGGGCCGGGGAACCGGTCTGGGACTGGCGTCGGTCTACGGCATCATTCAGAACCACGGCGGGATGATCAACGTCTACAGTGAAAAAGGGACGGGAACGACCTTTACCATCTACCTGCCTGCCGGAGGACGGGATGCGGTTACGGTTTCGTCGCCGGTGGTGGATATGGACGATCTCCTGCGGGGGACGGAGACGGTCCTGCTGGTGGACGACGAGCCCATGATCATCGAGGTCGGGAAGGGGATGCTCGAGGTGCTGGGCTACCGGGTACTGACCGCCGCCAGCGCCGGGGAGGCGCTGGAGATCTACGCCGCCAACCGGGAACGGATCGCCCTGGTGATTCTCGACATGATCATGCCGGGGATGGGCGGCGGCGAGGCGCACGAGCGCCTGAAAGCGATCTACCCGTGGGTGAAAACCCTGCTCTCCAGCGGCTACAGCCTGAACGGGCAGGCGCAGAAGATCATCGATAGGGGCTGCCGGGGGTTTATCCAGAAGCCGTTCAAGATCGTCGAACTGGCGCGCAAGGTGCGCGAGATTCTCGACGGTTGATTGCCGGCGGTTCGTGGGTCACGACGGGCACGAACGTTTGGCGGCGGCGGCGGGCGGCCGGGCGAGAAAATGAAACTGCCGTAAACCATCAGGTGCACGCGGTGGTGAAAGAAGTGCGGGCGGCGAGGCCGCCCGCCGGGAGGTGGACGATGCGGCGAGTGCGGTCGATGATATTACTTTTACTGGCCGTCAGCTTGTTGCCGGCCGGCCCTTTTGGTGCATCCGCCGCCGGCGCGGCGGATGACGATATCGTTCCCCGGCTCACGGTGCGCGGCGCGGCGGAGCTGCAGGTGCCGGCGGACCGGGTTCGTTTCGTTGTCGGGGTGGAGAACGAGGCTTCGACCACCGCCGCGGCGCTGGAGGAGAATTCCCGGCGGCTGCAAAGGGTGGAGGCGGCGCTGCGGCAGGCGGGGATGGAGGTCGGTGAGGATGAGACGGCGCTGCTGCAGGTGTACCCGGTGTGGACGCAAAGGCCGCAGTCGGCCCCGGAGGACTGGCGTCCGCGGGTCGCCGGCTACCGCGCCGAGAGCCGGCTGCGGATAACCACCATCCGGCTGGAACTCGCAGGGCGGCTGATTGCCGCGGCGGTGGAAGGCGGGGCGACGGGGGTGGATGATATCCGCTTCGATCTTGCCGCACCGCGGCGGTATCGGGCGCAGGCCATCGCCGTGGCGACCGCCAATGCCCGGGCCGATGCCGAGGCCCTGGCCGCCGCCGCCGGGGTGCGGCTGGTGGAGGTGATCGACTTGCAACTCGACCATGCTCAGGCCCGGCCGCTGTTGCGGCAGGCCGCCGAGTTGATGGCTGCGCCGGCCCGGGCCGACAATGCCGGGGCCGGCGCGCCCTCACTGATCCCCGGCGAGGTGACCGTGCGTGCCGCCGTGATCATGAGCTGCCGCATTGCCGCAGGCCATGAGTGACGGCTTTGTCGCCGCGCCATCTTCTTCGTTGCGCTGCATGCCGGGTCCGGGCGGGTTTTAAACCCGCCGCGCGATGCGATACGGGCTTCATGTGGTACGGCGGGCGGGTTTGAAACCCGCCCGTTCATGTCCCGCACCATCCATGTTCGGCGTCTGCCGGCGGTTGTTACGGTTCCATCAATTCCGCCTTCCGTCTCCCATCTCTCGTCTCCCGTCTCCTGGCCCCTGACCCCGGTTCTGCAAATGCACCTGTTCCGGCGTTTTCAGCAGTACCTTGGTGTCCGGGGGGACGGAGGAGGTGAGCCAGACGTTGCCGCCGATCACCGAGCGGGCACCGATGACGGTATCGCCGCCGAGGATGGTGGCGCCGGAATAGATGATGACGTCATCCTCGATGGTGGGGTGGCGCTTGGTGTCGCGGCAACTGCTGCCGGCGTCCCGCGGCAGCGACAGGGCGCCGAGGGTGACCCCCTGGTAGATGCGCACCCGGTCGCCGATCCCGGTGGTTTCGCCGATGACGATGCCGGTACCGTGGTCGATAAAGAAGTACTCCCCGATGCGCGCCCCGGGGTTGATGTCGATGCCGGTCTTGCTGTGGGCATACTCGGTCATCATCCGCGGCAGCAGCGGCACGTCGCGGCGCCACAGGGCGTGGGCCAGGCGGTAGATGGTGATGGCGAAGAGCCCGGGGTAGCTGAAGATCACCTCGTCGATGCTCTGTGCCGCCGGGTCGCCTTCCAGCGCCGCGCGCACGTCGTCGGCCAACAGGCGCCGTAGCCGCGGCAGTTCGCCGATCACCGCCAGTGCCGCCTCGTGGCCGCGTTCCTCGCAGTGGCTGCAGGCCTCGTGGTAGCGCAGGCAGTTGTGGCGCACGGCGAGGATCACCTGCTCGCTGAGCATCTCGTGCAGGTTGGCGGTCTCGTGGCCGAGATAGTATTCGAGGGTGCTCGGGTCGATGCGGATGGGGGTGAAATAGCCCGGGAAGACGATCTTGCGGGCCTGGTGGATGATGGCGATGGTGGCCTCGCGCGACGGGATGGGCTCCGGCGCCAGGTGCTCGTAGCCGCTGCCGTCGCGGCAGGAGGCCGCCAGCTCGTCGACGATCCGCGGCAGGGCGGTGCGGTAGCGGGCGCTGTCGGCCAGCCGGGCGGTGCACTGTTCGGGGGTGGACGTGTCGATCATGGGAAATGCTCCTGGACGTTCGATTTTCCGGGCCATTACCGATGGTTTCGCAACCACTCCATCTTCTTCGCTACGCTGCCGGTCGCTGTGCTGCCGGTTGCTGCGTTGCCGGCCAAGTCATTCGCTATACACCTATGTACTTGTCATTCCTAAGTTTATGCGCGACTGGAAGCTGAATCGGTTACGGTGCCAGCCCTATTCGGCGTATTTTGGCAGTGGTGACGCCCTTGCGGCATCACTGCATCCGACAGGCGGCGGCCCCGCTGCCGGGGCCGAAGGGCGACATCCGCCGCAAGCGGTCGATGATCGGCGGCAGCACGTGTATGATGGCATCAATTTCCGCCTCGGTGTTGTAGATGCTGAGGCTGAAGCGGATGGAGCCGTGGGCCATGGTGTAGGGTACCCCCATGGCGCGGATGACGTGGGACGGCTCCAGGGAGCCCGAGGTGCAGGCCGAGCCCGATGAGGCGCAGATGCCGTGTTCGTTGAGCATCAGCAGGATGCTTTCGCCCTCGACGTAGGCGAAACTGAGGTTGCTGGTGTTGGGCAGCCGGTTTTCCGGGTCGCCGTTCACGTGGGTGTCGGGGATGCGGGCGAGCAGTTCCTGTTCCAGGCGGTCGCGGAGCGTCCGGACGGCGGTGTTTTCGTCTTCGCGACGGTGCCGCGCCAGCCGGCAGGCGGCGCCGAGGGCGACGATGCCGGGCACGTTCTCGGTGCCGGCGCGGCGACCGTGTTCCTGGTGTCCGCCCATGAGCCAGGGGAAGAACTTGGTGCCTTTTTTGACATAGAGCGCACCGATTCCCTTGGGGGCATGGAGCTTGTGACCCGAGAGCGAGAGCATGTCGATGGCGGTGTCGGCCAGGTGCATGGGGATCTTCCCCACCGCCTGGACGGCGTCGGTGTGGAAGATGATGCCCAGCCGCCGGCAGCGGGCGGCGATCTCCTCCACCGGGAAGATGACGCCGGTCTCGTTGTTGGCCCACATAATGGAAACCACCGCGGTATCCGGGGTGAGGCTGTGCCCGAGCTGGGCGAGGTCGAGGTTGCCGTGGCGGTCGACGTTGATCTCGGTGATCCGGTAGCCCTCGTGGCGGGCGAGATGGTGGCAGAGGGAGCGGATGGCCGGGTGTTCGACGCGGCTGATGACGATGTGCCGGCGGTCGGGATTCGCCGCCAGGGCCGAGTGGATGGCGGTGCTGTCGCTTTCCGAGCCGCAGCTGGTGAAGATGATCTCGTCGGCCCGCGCTCCCAGCAGGGCGGCCACCTCGGCCCGTGCCGTGGCCAGTTCGGGCGCCACGCTGCCGCCGAAGGTGTGCATGCTCGACGGGTTGCCGTAGCGCCCGGAGAAGAAGGGCAGCATCGCTTCCAGGACCTCCGGGGCGACCCCGGTGGTGGCGTTGTTGTCGACGTAGATGACCGGTTTCATCGCGACGCCTCCTCGACCGTGAGGTCGGGGGAAACGAATTCCCGCAGCTTGGCCTCCACCAGGCTTTTCATCGTGATCGGCGCCGAGGGGCAGGCGACGCAGGCACCGCGGGTGGCCACCAGGACGCGGTTGCCGACCACGTCCACCAGCTCGATGTCGCCGCCGTCCTGCCGTAGCGACGGGCGGATCTCGCGCTCGATGGTTTCCTCGATGAGGCGGATCTTCCGGATGTTGGTTAGCCGTGGCTTCGCTGGTGCCTCGGCCTCGCCGATGGTGCGGGCGATGAGCCCCGCGATGGCCTCGTGACACCGCGTGCAGCCGCCTCCCGCCTTGGTGTAGTTGGTGACGTCAGCGACGGTTTTCAGGCGGTTTTCCCTCACCGCACGGATGATCTCCCGGTCGGTGACGCCGAAGCATTCGCATACCACCTCGCCCTCGACCGCCTTCACCGGGATGCCGCGACAGCCGGCGATGGCCTTTTCCAGCGCCTCCTGGCCCATCACCGAGCAGTGCATCTTCTCCCTCGGCAGGCCGCCGAGGGCGGCGGCGATCTCCTGGTTGGTGATCATCTCCGCTTCGTCGAGGGTTTTGCCCTTGATCAGCTCGGTGAGCGCCGACGCCGAGGCGATGGCGCTGGCGCAGCCGAAGGTCTTGAACTTCGCGTCGGCGATGCGGCCGTCGTCATCGAGTCGGAAGGTGAGCTTGAGGGCGTCGCCGCAGGCGATGGATCCCACTTCGCCGATGCCGTCGGGGTTTTCGATCTCGCCCACGTTTTTGGGGTCGAGAAAATGTTTCTTCACTTCATCGGTATATTCCCACATGGTGTTTTCTCCGTGGCCACGGTGGCGCAGGTGCCGAAACGCCGCCGGCACCACGGGGGTGCCGGCGGGGCAATGCTATGCCTGAACGTTATAGTGTGTCACCATAATCCATGCCGCGCCTGATTGCAACGTGTATGTACGAGGGCAACGATGATGATGGCTGAGGTCTCCTGAATTATGTTTCCGGCCGGATTCCGGGGCCTGCATTTCTCTTACTCACCGGCGTAGATCCAGGTGGAGAGGTAGCGTTCGCCGGTATCCCAGATGATGGCGACGATCTGCTTGCTGCGGTTTTCGGGGCGCAGGGCGTACTGCCGCGCGGCGGTGAGCGTCGCTCCGGAGGAGATGCCCGCCGGCAGGCCCTCGGTGCGCGCCAGGCGGCGGCACATGGCGGCGGCGTCCTCGTCGGTGACGGTGATGATTTCGTCGATGATCTCCCGGTTCAGGACCTCGGGGATGAAGCCGGCGCCGATCCCCTGGATACGGTGCGGTCCGGGGGTGCCGCCGGAGAGTACCGGCGAGGCCGCCGGTTCCACCGCGATCACCTGAAGATCGGGGTTATGGCTCTTGAGCACTTCGCCGCAGCCGGTGATGGTGCCGCCGGTACCCACCCCGGCAACCAGGGCATCGATGCGGCCGCCGGTGCCGGTCCAGATCTCCGGGCCGGTGGTGCGGCGGTGAACCTCGGGGTTCGCCGGGTTGGCAAACTGTTGCGGCATGAAGCTCTCCGGGTGTGCCCCGTGCAGTTCCCGGGCGCGATCCACCGCTCCCTGCATCCCCGCCGCACCGGGGGTCAGCACCAGCTCGGCGCCCAGCACCCGCACCAGGCGGCGGCGCTCTTCGCTCATGGTTTCGGGCATGGTGAGGATCAGCCGGTAGCCGCGGGCGGCGGCAATCCAGGCAAGGCCAATGCCGGTGTTGCCGCTGGTGGGCTCGATGATGAGCCCGCCGGGAGCGAGGCGGCCGTCGCGCTCGGCGGCATCGATCATCGCCCGTGCGGTGCGGTCCTTGATGCTGGACAGGGGGTTGGCGGTCTCCAGTTTGCCGACGATCTCGGCGCCGGTTTCGGCCGACAGGTCATTGAGCCGCAGCAGCGGGGTATAGCCCACCAGGTCGGCGAGGGATGAGGCGATGGTCGTCATGGGGGTCATGGTAGTCATGGTTGTCCGGGAGTGAGCGGATGAAGATGGTTGACGGAGAAGGCAGGCATATTGTCGGAGCACGGTGACCCGCAATCGTAACGGTGGTGTCCGTGGTGGCAGCAGTGGCGATTGCTGACAGCGGAGACGACAGGGCTATGTTATGCCCGAGGATTATACTGTGCCACTTTAATGCATGCCATGCCTGAATGCAACGCGAATGTGTCGAAAATTTTCACCGTGCTTGAGGCCGTGGGCTATAGATGTATTATTCGGTAAAATTTCCGGCCTGTAAATCGTGCCACTGGACGACCGGCCCCTGCATGCTGAATTCTTACTCCTGAATTGTGATCTTTGAATTTTGCCTTGCTGTTCTCGTGGAAAATGTGATCATTGACCTGGGTCAAGGCGGTGCCGTGGGCGTCGCTGTATTTTGGTATCGTGTAAAAGCGCGGGTGGCAGTTTATCACCTCTGTTGCCGGCCGTTGTCGGGCGGTTTCGCCTTTAACCTGTGGCCCCGACCGCGGCGGCCGGCAGGCCTGGGGTCACCCTGAACGGCATGGTCTCGAAATGGAAGGAAGATGGAATTGTTGCGCAGCCATCAGGAACATGGAATTGAAGGGCCACAATGACACGCGGAACAAAAATCGGCCGACGTCTGTTTGTGGCCGTCCTGCTGGCGGCCATGATCATCGGCGGGGCAACGCTGGTGCGCCGAAGGGTGGCCGAGCGGCGGGCGGTGCCGCCGCCGGCGCCACCGCTGCTGCCGGTGGAAACGGCTATGGTCAAAGCCGGAACATTGACGGTGTCCGAGCGGTATCTTGGCACCGTCGCGGCCGCTCGTCCGGTGGTCGCGGCACCGCGTATTGCCGGGGAACTGGTGCGGGTGACGGCGGACGCGGGCGATCGGGTGGCGGCGGGCGAGGAACTGGCGGCCCTCGACGACCGGGAACTGACGGCGGCGCTCGCGGCCCGGGAGGCGGAGCTTGACGGCGCCCGTCGTGAGCGGGTGATTCGGCAAAAGATCCGCGACCGCCTCGGCGGCCTGGTGCGGGTGAATGCCGCCGCCGAACAGGATCTCGATCTCGCCGCGCTGGAACTGGATCTTGCCGTCGCCCGGGTCGACCGGCTGGCGCAGGAGACGGTGCAACTTAAAACCGAACGCGGCTACACCCGCCTGCTCGCCCCCGCCGCCGGGGTGATTGCCGAACGCCTGCGGGAGCCCGGCGACCATGTCGCCGCCGGCCAGGCGGTGCTGACCCTGGAATGCCCGGCATTCGGCTACCGGGTGGTGGTGGAGATGCCGGCGGCGCGCCATGCCCGGCTGGCGCCGGGGGCCATGGTTGCACTGGTTGCCGGCGAAAGCCGGCTGGCCGCCGCGGTCAGCCGCATCTCCCCCGCCGCCAGCCCCGATGCGGCCCTCGGCCGGGTGGAGATCGACCTCGATGAACCGCCCTTCAGCCTGCCCAGCGGCAGCCGCGTCGGGGTGGCGCTGGAGGTGGCGTCCGCCGCCGGCAGCCTGGTGCCGTTGTCCGCCCTGCTGTTCACCGAAACCGGCGCACGGGTGTTTGTCGTCGACGATGCCGGCCGGGTGACGCCGCTGGCGGTCACGGTGCGGGCCATGGATGATGAGCGCGCGGCGGTGGCGGGCATCAGCCCCGGCCGCCGCGTGATCGTCGCCGATGAGGCGTTGTTTCTGCGGCTGCATGAGGGGATGATTGTCTGCCCGGCAATGCCTGCGGATGTCGGCGAACGATGATGGCGGTGTAACTGTTTCATTTCATGTCTTGTATTGCGGCCAGGGTGCATTCGATGTGCTGCTGCGTCCGCCTCCCCTGGTTTTTGCGCGCCCGGAACCTGAGGCTGTTATGGTGCCGGCGGTGTTTCATTCGCGTTGGCAGAAGATGCGGGTCCCCCGATGAATTACGAAAAGCTCTTCCACTCCCACGCCGCGGTGGTCTTCCTGTTGGTGGCGGTGATCTACGGCGCCGTCGGCATCCGCGGCCTGCCGCTGAACCTCTTTCCCGACGCCAACTACCCGGTGGTGACGGTGGTGCTGGTGTGGCCCGGGGCCGCCGCCGCCGAGGTCGAGGAGAAGCTGGCCCGGGTGGCGGAACGCGAACTGGCGACTCTCGACGGCAAACGCGAGGTCCGCTCGGTGAGCCGCGACGAGGTCGCCTCGCTGAAGGTGGAGTTCGACTACCGTCGTTCACTCGACGCCGCGATGGTGGATGTGTCCGCCGCCCTCGACCGCGTCCGAGCGGCGTTGCCGGCCGACATCCTGCCGCCGCGGATTTTCCGTGTCAGCGATGCCGCCATTCCGGTGAGCACCCTTGCCGTCACCCCCCGCGATCCGGCGGTGCTGGATCTTGCCGCCGTCCGTCGGCTGGCCGACAACGAGCTGCGCGAGGCCTTGTTGCGGGTTCCGGACATCGGCCAGGTGGAGGTCTTCGGCGGCCGCCGCGAGGAGGTGCTGGTCGAGCTGGATCCCGACCTGCTGGCGCGCCACGGCATCGGCACCGACGCGGTGCGGGCGGCGCTGGCCGCCCGGCAGCGCAATCAGCCCGGCGGCCTGCTGGTGGGTCAGCGGCAGGAGCTGCGGTTGACGGTGGCCGGTGAAATCGTCTTCCGCCATCAGTTGCTGGATATCGTTGTCGGCACCGGTGCCACCGGCCCGGTGCATCTGCGCGACGTCGCCCGTTGGCGGGTCGGTGCCGCCGAGCCCCGTTCCTGTTACCGCGGCAACGGTGAACCGGCGGTGGCGCTGAACATCCTGCGGCCGGAGTCGGGCACCGTTTCCGCTACCCTTGATGCCCTGGCGCGGGCGCTGCCGCGCCTCGAAGGCGAGTTTCCCGCGGTGGAGATCGCCGTGGCCGATACCCAGGGCGAACTCATCACCACCGCGGTGGACAACATGCTCGCCGCGGTGCGGGACGCGGTGATCCTCACCGTGGCGGTGATCTTTCTGCTCCTGGCTCGCACCCGCATGACCCTCGCCGCCGCCTGTTCCATTCCGGTCACCTTTCTGCTCACCTTCGCCGGCATGCGGCTGTTCCGCTTCGAACTCAACATCGTCACCCTTACCGGCATCATCCTCGCCGTCGGTCTGCTGGTTGATGATGCCGTCGTGGTGCTCGAAAACATCGCGACCCACCTGCAAAAACCCGGCGCCGATCCCCGGCGGGCGGCCATCGCGGGAACCAGGGAGGTGATGCTGGCCGATTTCGCTGGTACCGCCACCACCATCGCGGTGCTGCTGCCGGTGATATTCGTCGGTGGCTACCCCCAGCGCACCCTGCGGCCCCTGTCCCTGGTGCTGATCATGGCACTGGCGGCATCCTACGTCGTCTCGATCACCGTCATCCCCTGGGTGAGCCCGCGGCTGGCCGGCAGCAGCGGCAGCGAACGGCGGCTGGAGCGGCTCACGGCACGGTGTACCGACTGGTGGCTCAAACCGCTGACCGAATGGTTTGTGCGGGCTTCGCTCTGGGCCCGGCGGCATCGTCTGCTGCTGCTCGGGCCCGGCGGTCTGCTGCTGCTGGTGATCAGTCTCCGGCTTATGCCGGTGGCTGGCCGCGACCTGATGCCGCCCATGGACACCGGCATTATCAAGATAACCTTCGAGGCCGAGGCCAACCGCTCGCTGGCGGAGACCGAAACGCTGCTGGCCGCCATGGAACGCGAGATGTATGCCCACGCCAGGGTGAAAAGAATTTCCGCCACCGTGGGTTCGGAACCCGGCGTGGTGAGCTTCGGTACCGAGCGCACGCCCCAGGAAGGTGCCATTACCGTCCACGTTCCCGACCGCTTCCACCGTGACGATAGCGTCTGGGAGATCGAGGCCCGCCTGCGGGATGCTTTTGGCCGCATTCCCGGGCTGAAGACGGTGCACGTCTTCGACTACGGCGCCACGCCGCTCGCGGCCATCAGCGCCCCGGTGGCGGTAAGGATCTCCGGTCCCGACCCGCGCCGGCTCGACCGGCTGGCCGACGAGATGCACGACCGCCTGCGGGGGGTGCGCGGCCTGACCTCCGTTGCGCGCTCGTGGAGCCGGGACCGGCGCGAACTGGTGGTACGATTCGACGCCGACCGGCTCGCCGCTGTCGGTCTCGATCAGGCCGCCGCGGCACGGGAACTGGAGACCGCCTTTTCCGGCGCCGTGCCGGCATCGTTCACCGTTGCCGGGGAGGCGGGGATCCCCGTCCGGGTGCGCTACCCGGCGGCCTTCCGTGACGGCATCAGCGATGTCGCCACCCTGCGGCTGACCACCCCCGCGGGGCCGGTGCCGGTGAACGAGGTGGGCACGGTGGAACGGCGCTGGGTTCAGACGCGCATTGTCCGCGAAAATCTCCACCCGATGATCGAGCTTGACGGCTACCGTGACACCATGGCCATCTCCCACCTTCAGGGGCAGGTGGCGGCGCGACTCAAGGGTTTTGTTCTGCCGCCGGGGTACGAGCTGCGCCACGCGGGTGAGATCGAGCACATGCAAGACAGCTTCGGTCGCCTGGTCGGGGCGCTGGGGCTCTCCCTGCTGCTGCTCTACGCGGTGCTGGCGGTGACCTTCGGCTCCTTCGGCCGGCCGCTGGTGATCATGGGGGTGATTCCGCTGGCGCTGGTGGGGGTGTCGTGGGGGATGCTCATCACCGGGCGGCATTTCTGCATGCCGGCGGCGATGGGGATGATCCTCCTGACCGGGGTGGTGGTGAACAACGCCATCCTGCTGCTGGAGTTCGTCGACGCCGCCCGGCGGCGGGGGATGGATCGCGAGGCGGCCATCGCCGCCGGTATCCGCCAGCGCACCCGGCCGATCCTGATGACTGCGCTGAGTACCATGGTCGGCATGCTGCCGGTGGCGATGGAGCGGGCCCTGGGGCTCGAGCGCCTCTCGCCCCTGGCGGTGGCGGTGATCGCCGGCCTGTTCGTGGCCACCCTGCTGACCCTGATCTATGTGCCGCTGCTCTACACCCTGGCCGAGGACCTCGGTCGGCGGTTCCGGATGGCGAAAGGCTAGGGCCGGAGTGACCTTCCGCCGGACGTCCGCGCTTCCGGGGCTTTTTGGGCTCTCTCACCTTCTTCGCGGGTTTCCCATGGCCGACAATGGCGGCAGAATCACAGCTGATCGACCGGGTACAGGGCTACCCGTTTGACGGCTATGAACGCACCATCGCTTCCGCCGCCCGTGCCCCGGCGTTCAGCGCCCCCTCCAGATAGCCTCCCTGCGCTTCTATGCTCTCGGTGCCGGCGAAGTGTACCGTTTCGTCCCAGAACGAGGTCTGTCCCGCCGGCGGCCCGTAACGGGGATGTTCGCGCATCGGCGGCTGGTCGAGGCGGGTGGCGGTGAACCGTTCCCGGGCCCAGTCGGTGTACTGAAAAACGTCCGGATGGGTCGCCGCCTCACCGAACAGGATCCCGAGCTGAGTCCGGATGGCCCCGCTGATCTGCTCCCTGTCGCCGCGTACGGCCGCCGGCACGCCGACGAAGCCGGTGAAGCCGTACGGCCCGCGGTCGTCTGCCGAACCGTCGTGGATCTCCGCCAGCGGCCCGTACTGGCTGAAGGCCTGGCCCGAAAGCCCTGTTGGACGCCAGAAGGGTTCGTCGTAGAGGGCGCAGAATTTGGCCTGGCCGGCCATCCAGGTGCCGGTGCGAAGCATCGCCTGGGTCAGCTTGTGGGGCAGGTCGGGTGCGAAAAGGATGGTTGATGCCGCCAGCCGCGGCGGCAGGGCGAGGATTACCCGGCGGGCGGTGATCCGCGCCGTGATCTTTTCCTCCCATGCGTCAGACGTGTCCATGGTACCTGCGTCGTCCGTCTCGACCACATCCACCGTCGCGCCGCCGGGATCCCGGACCACGCGGCAGACCGCCTGTCCGGTCCTGACGCTGCCTGCCGGCAGCCGCCGACCGAGCGTTTCCACCAGGGCACCCATGCCGCCCTCGAGCCGCCATGACGGTGGTTCCATCGGAAAGCCGGAAACCGTCTGCACCGCGCCGTGGGCAGCCTGAAAGCGGCCGTATCCCCGTTCGTACTGGCGGTAGCCGGTGAGGCCGAGGGCTTTGATCAGGCCGGCCATGTGCGGCTGGATGTCGGGCCAGTACCAGGAGGGCCCGAGGTCGGTATGGTAACCGTCCGTAACCTGCGGGCTGGAGACGCGCCCGCCGAGGCGCTCCCGGGCCTCGAGAAGGATGAAGGGAATGTTCTCCTGCGCCAGCAGCGCGGCGGCGTAAAGGCCGCTGATGCCGCCGCCAATGATGATCACGTCGGTGTCATGGTGTTCCGGGTTCATGGGTACGCTCTTCGTTAAATTCTGCCATCGATAAAATCCATACGGGAAACATGGGCACTATACGCCTTCCGTCTGCCGGGGTCAACCGTGAGGAACTGTGTCGCCGACAAACCGGGCGGAAATGTTTTCGGTCAGCAAAAAGGCGGGGGAGTCTTCCCCCGCCTTTCGTGTTCCTGTTTGCGGTGCCGCGACGGCAGCATGCCCCGGGGTTTGTTTCATTGCAGCGCCCGGATCACCACCTCGGTCAGGTCGAGGGTTTTTATGCGTTCCATCTTTCCCTCGTCCTTCAGGCCATCCTCGAACATGGTCAGACAGTAGGGACAGGCGGTGCAGACGGTGTCGGGGTTCCTTGCCGCCGCCTCCCGTACCCGGGCGATGTTGATGCGTTCGCCGCGGTCCTCCTCCAGCCACATGCGGCCGCCGCCGGCGCCGCAGCAGAAGGAGCTTTCGTGGTGCCGCTCCATTTCCGCCGGTGGGGCGCCGGTGGCGGCGCCGATGACGCGGCGCAGGGCCTCGTAGATGCCGTTGTAACGGCTGAGGTAGCAGGAGTCGTGGAAGACCATGCGGCCAAGATCGGCGGTGGGCTTCAGTTTCAGCCGGCCCGCCGTGATCAGTTCGGCGATGAGTTCGCTGTAATGGATCACCTCGAATTCGCCGCCGAACTGGCGGTAATCATGTTTCAGCGTGGTGTAGCCGTGGGGGCAGTTGACGACGATCTTCCGCACGCCGTGCTCCCGGAGGAGTCCGATGTTCTTTTTCACCATCCGTTCGAACTCGAATTCGTTCCCCAGCCGGCGCATGCTGTCGCCGCAGCAGGGCTCGTCGACACCGAGGGTGCCCCAGGAGATGTCGGCGGCGTCGAGAATTTTGGCGATGGCCCGGGATATCTGGATGCTGCGTGAATCGAAGGCACCGGCGCAGCCGACATAATAGAGGTACTCGGTGGTGCCGGCGGCAAACTCCGGCACGGTGATGTCAGCGGTCCATTTGGCCCGCGCCGGCGGGGCGATACCCCACGGGTTGCCACGGTTTTCGACGTTCTCGAAGAAGTTCAGCAGCTCGTGGGGGAAGGCGGCCTTCGTTTCCACCAGGTAGCGCCGCATGTCGATGATCTTGGCTAAAGGCTCGATGAACACCGGGCAGTGCTCGACGCAGGCACCGTAGGTGGTGCAGTCCCAGATCTCGGTTTCGGTTACCGTCGCGCCGACCACGCCGCCCAGTTCGTCGGCCAGTTCCTGCAGGATGGCGAAGTTCTCCTTCGTCTGCATGCCGGCGCCGCCGGCGACGATGACCTCCGCCGCGGTGACGTCGACGGCGTCCGTTCCCTTCGTGTCCCGGATGATCTCCAGCACCTCGACCGCAAGATGGCGCTCGTTTACGGTCATGGATTCGCTCACGACCTCTCCGGTGCGATCCGGATCCCGCTCCGGCAGGGGCATCACGTGCGGCCTGACGGTGGACATCTGCGGCCGGTGGCGCCCGGTGACGATGGTCGCCATGATGTTGCCGCCGAAGGCGGGGCGGGTCTGCAGGAGGAATCCCTGGTCGTCGACGTCCAGTTCGGTGCAGTCGGCGTTGAGGCCGGTGGCCAGGCCGGTGGCAACGGCGCC
This sequence comes from Candidatus Anaeroferrophillacea bacterium, assembly GCA_016933675.1. Classification (GTDB taxonomy): domain Bacteria; phylum Desulfobacterota; class Anaeroferrophillalia; order Anaeroferrophillales; family Anaeroferrophillaceae; genus JAFGAM01. The sequence goes on along the minus strand of JAFGAM010000070.1, from coordinate 11,389 downwards.
GGCGAGATCCCGTCCCAGCCCGGTGGCGCCGGTCAGCAGGACCCGTGGCTTGTGCTTGTTCACCAGCCGGCAGACGGCATCACGGTAGGTTTCCGTGCGGTAGTGGCGGAATGCCGGAGCGTCCACCAGGTACGCCACTTCCGCGCCATAGGCGAAGGACTCGCGGCAGAGATTCTCGACCCCGCTGCCGATGACCACGGCGCCGAGCCGCACGCCGAGCTTCCGTGCCAGGCGGGTGCCGACTCCCAGCAGTTCCCACGAGACCGTCGCCGGCTCGCCTTCGGTCTGCTCGACGAAGACCCAGACATCCCGGTACTCCTTCAGCCGGGCGGCGATGCGGGCCTGCTCCGGGTCCATCTCCTCTTCATCGGCGGTTCCCCCGGCCTGCTCCCGTTCGGCGAGAAGCTGCAATTCCTCGGGGGTGAAGTGGATCTCGATGGCCTCGGCCGGGCAGACCTTGGTGCACTTCTTGCAGCCGATGCAGCCGGCGGCGTCGATGACCGGTTCGCCCTGGTCGTTCATGGTGATGCATTCGGCCGGACACGCGGCTTCGCAGCGGCCGCCGCAGGCGATGCATTTCCCGGGGATCAGTCGGGCGGTGCCGCGGGGCTTTTTTATCTTCTTCTTTTTCTTTTCGCCCGTCATCCCGGTTTCTCTCTTCCTCCACGGTAACCAAGCGCCGATAAGCCGGTGCCGTTACGGTGCCGTCCGGCGGTAGTTTCGGTTGCATTGATCAGCGGGGATACGCATGCCGTCAACGGGAAAGGATATTCTTGTCGAGCAGCGTGTCCACCAGGAGGGTGGCCGCTTCTTCCGGGGCGTTGATGCCGTCGCCGACGATTTCCCCCTGGACCCGCTCCGGTGAAAAGATCCGCCGCACCTGGGTCGGGGAACCCTTGAGTCCGATGGTATCGGGATCGAGCCCGAGGACCTCGTTGTTCCATGCCGGCACCGCGGCATCTTCGACCAGCAGCTTTTGCGGCACGGTGGGGTAACGGCACTGGTTGATCTCCCGCACCACCGCGATCATCGCCGGCAGCGGGGCGGAGACGATCTCGTGGCGCCCTTCCAGCTTGCGCCGCACCCGTACCCGCCGCTGCTCGAGGTCCAGGTCTTCGATCCGGTCCACCATGGTCAATTGGAAGTATCCCCGGCCCCACTTGGGCGGTGTCACCGTCGATGGTCTGCTTGCCGCACATGACCAGGGCGATCTCCTCGTCCCGGGCGAGGCGATCGATGGCCGCCGCCAGAACAGCGCTGGTGGCCCAGGTGCCGGCTCCGGCAAAGGCACGGTCACTCAGCAGGACGACGTCATCGGCCCCCAACGCCAGGGCCCGGCACAGGAACGCGTCGGCGCTCGGCGGCCCCATGGATACGGCGGTCACCCGCAGACCGAGGCGGTCCTTGAGTCGCAGGGCCTCCTCGAGGGCGTGGGTGTCGAAGGGGTTGACGATGAATGGCACCCCTTCGCGGATCAGGGTACCGGTATCCGGATCGACCCTGACCTGGGTGGTGTCCGGAACCTGCTTGATACAGACAATGATTTGGATTGCTGATTCCTTGCGGCGTTGGCGTAAGTGTGGATGAACCTGTGATGATTGGCCGGATGCGGTACGGAAAAAAGCCGGTCAGCAACAACCATGCCATACTGAGCGCAAAGGAGCGCGTCCCTACCTCGCGTACTGTCCCGACCGGTGCGATCTGTCCCTGTTCCGGCGCTGGTGCGTGCTCTTGCCCGAATGCTGTCCGCAGGGATTATTTCCTAGCGATGCACTAATCGTTTCATCACGGGGCTGTCAAAAGAAAATATTCACTTTATGGTGGTTGGTTTTTACCGTTCGGTTGCGCGATTTCGAAGTGATCGTTGAGTTTTTGTGAATGTTTTATGATATCTGCGATATCCGATTGAATGTCGATGGCGTGGACCGTGCTGGAGCTGCCGCCGGCGCCTGGGACCTGGAAATCGCCGAGATCAACCTGGGCCAGGAACCGGCACGGGTGGTTCAAGTTTGTTCCAAAAGACGTTGGACCCTTCCCGCGACGTAATTTTCGCTGTAAGGCTCCCATTTCAAGGGGTAAAATGTCGGTTTGTACAGCACGAGCTATTGAAAAGTGAATGTCGTTGACGGATAAACACTCAGTCTGGTCCCAGGGTCACGACATAGGGTTTCCCCGTCCAGACATGTGGTCTTCCCTATCTTTTCTCCTTCCGATAAACACATCTTTTTTTTTATCTGCCGCGACTGTATACCAACGACAGTTTGGCGTTTACCTGGCCCCATAACCCGTATTGAGGATGTGGAGCTGAAACCTCATTGATAAATGAGATTGTCGAAGCTACCGCTTTTTCCATTCCGGGTGGCTGTTTGTTTCCCGCCGCCGTCAGCCTCCGGGCGCCGTTCTCCGTCCCTGTTTTCTTTGTTTCCCAGCTATTACCCTCATGCAAAGCAACTTCCCATCACCTTTAACCCGCACTTGGTGGAGTATGTAAATGAAACTTTATGACAGGAAAAAAAGTAATATTCTATTGATTCTATCCCTTGCGATTGCCGGAGGGATAACGGCAATCGTCATCATTTCAAATATGATTATCTATTCCCAGGTAAAAGAAAGCAATATTCGGGAATTTTCAAGGCAGATGAACAGTCAATGCGACATAATCATCGATTACATCAATCACCATGTCGCCTTGATGTCCAGGAACATGGCCATCTTGAGCAATGATCCGTCTTTTATCGAACTGGTGGCGGATAAAAACCTTGAGGGTATTCAACAGAAACTAAATGGTTTCGCTGCCGGCGACCAGTATCTGGAAAATCTGTTCGTTTCCAGCACCGGGCAACAGGGGAAAACGGCCCCGGAAATCTGGACCGATTGCCTCAATAATGCCTCAAAAGGGGTTGTCTTCGGTGTTGATGACGCCTTTGTCGACACGGTCAATGAAAGCCGTGAAGGTAAAATCAGCCATAGTGTTGTCGGGCGGAGCCCGGTAACCGGCCTAACCGTGATCCTGGTGACCGCCCCCGTCAAAAAGGACGGCGAAGTCATCGCCCTGATCGGTTATGGTACGGATATCGGCAAGATCCTGGAGCAGCTCGTTGCGACGGTGAAAATCGGCAACACCGGCGGGGTCTCTTTTACGACCCCCGGCGGCATGATGATCGCCCACCAGGATCCTTCCAATAACTGGAAATTGGAATTGCCGAAATTTGATTTCTGGCAGAGGTTTGAAAACGCGAAAATTGGAGAAATTGTCAATTATACCTTCGAGGGAAAAGCCAAGTTCCTGCTCAAAGAGCAGATTGCCGACCTGGGCTTATTGATCTTTCCCAGCCTGCCCTATGACGATATTGAAAACGTGATTCTCAGAAGCATTTCCATGTCCATCATGGCGAGCGTCGGTATCGGGTTGCTTGCCATCGTCATTATCATTTTCATGATCGCCAAACTCCTGAATAAATTTCTCGGGGAAGACCCTCTGGTTTTACGTGACATCGTTGACAGAATTGCCGGTGGCGATCTCACCGTGCAATTTCGTCAGGATGGTAAAAAACTCACGGGCATTTACGGAAATATGAAAAAAATGACCGAGAATCTGTCCGCGATGTTCAAGGAGATTTCCTTGGGAGTTGCCAGTCTGACCTCTTCTTCCAACGATCTCTCGAGCGTTTCCAGAAAAATGGCCGCAGGAGTTGATCAGACCTCCAATAAATCCGCCAATGTAGCCGCCGCCGCGGAACAAATGGCGGCAAATCTGAACAGCGTGGCCGCCGCGACGGAGCAGGCCACAGCCAATATCCAGACGATCGTTTCCGCCGCCGAAGAGATGACCTCGACCATCAACGAAATCGCCCGTAACACGGCCAAAGGCAATGAAACAACCATAACGGGGGTCAAAACCGCCAAAGAAGTCTCGGAAAAAGTGGATCAGCTCGGCATAGCCGCCGCGGAGATCAGCCACGTGACCGAAACTATAGCCGCGATTTCGAATCAGACCAATTTGCTGGCTCTGAACGCCACCATCGAGGCGGCCAGGGCCGGCGAAGCCGGCAAGGGATTCAGTGTCGTCGCCGGAGAAATCAAGGCTCTGGCCCAGCAAACAGCTGAAGCCACCAATGAAATCAATTCACGGGTTAGCGGAATCCAGGCCACCACCCAGGAATCGGTGGTGGCCATCGAAGCCATCGTGCATATCATCAACGAGATAAACATGATCGTAAGTACGGTAGCCACGGCTATTGAAGAGCAATCGGTAACCACCCGGGAAATCGCCGGCAATGTCACCCGGGTTGCGGCAGGCCTGGATGACGTCAACAAAAATGTGAACCAATCATCGGTGGTTGCCGCAGAGGTGACAAAGGACATTGCTGAAGTCAGCCAGGCAACCGAGGGAGTGAATGACGGTAGCCGGCAAGTGCTCAGCAGTGCGGCAAAATTGTCCACACTGGCTGAAACGCTAAATATGAGAATTGGACAGTTTAAAATATAATCGCCGCGTCGGCCGAACAAAACGAAAACGAAAAATGAAATCGTGCATGACAGGGTATCACAATTGATTTGCGACAGCCCGAGAACTACCGGGGAGAGCCTTGGTCACAAGGCACCCAGAACTCTAAGTCCAGGAATTGCCACCGGGGATTGCACATAATATGACGATATTCCTCCATTTTATGGATATCATGGGACCATCATCGCAATTCTACACCTCGAGGGAGGACCATGCGTAAAACAATCATCACTCTCTTCGTGCTGCTTGCCACAGGCAGTGTCTGGGCTGGCCCCCGGGAAATGTTCATCAGCCGCTGCGGCAGCTGTCATCAACGAGGCGGAGCAACGGAACCGGTGAATCCCGGTGACAAGGCCGCAATTGTCTGGGAAAAATACTTCAAAAGGAAACGTCATCCAACCAGTTTGAAAGAATTATCGGAAGATGAGATGCAACTCATCATTCAGTACCTGTGTGACCATGCCGCCGACAGTGACAAGCCGGAGTCGGCGGCAATCCCGAAATAATGAAAGGAATGCCGCGATGAAGAAGATTGTCATTCTGTCGGGTTTGCTGCTGTTGTCGGTTTCCTTCACGACGGCACCGCTCTGCGCCGAAGAAAAAACGGTTGCCCTACCGCAGTCGGTGTATCAGGCGATCCTCAACCGGCTGGACGAACTGCAGCAAAAAGTCGACAGCCTGGAGAAGGATCGCAATGCGACGGAGAAAAAGGTCGAGAAACTGACAGAGGCTGAAGCCGAAAACAGGGAAATGGCTGCCAAGCTCGACGGTGATGTCGGAAACATCTATGATACCCTCGACACGGTCGAGACCAGAACCCTCAAGGACCGTCTTGACTGGGGTATGGAACTGCGTACCCGGGTTGATCAATTCGAGGTAACCGATGACCTGAACGTCCAGACCGGGAAATACGAGGATTACAAAACCAACAATCACTGGACCTCGCGGTTCCGTTTCAACATCGCCGCCGAGATCATGGAAAACCTGTCATTTAACGGACGCCTGGCGGTTTACAAAAACTGGGCCAACAGTCAGGGGGCGGCGTATTATCCCTCGGCTGATCCCAACGAGGCTCACATTCCCGGCGATAGTACCCTGAAGCTCGACCGTGCATATATTGACTGGATTCTTCCCAATATGCCCATACCCATCGGTCTGACCATCGGCCGCCAACCTTCAAGCGAGGGGCCCGGGGCCGAATTCAAGGAAAACCGTCTGCGTCAGTCCACCTACCCGGCGCTGCTGTTCGACGGCGAGGCTGACGGCATCGTTGCCACCCTCGGTCTCGAGCGTTTTCTGAAGCTGAAGAACAGCGGTCTACGCCTGGCATACGGGAAGGGATATCAGAGCAAGGATGACCAAACCACCTATCTCGACGGCCGCTGGGGACTCGACGATCTCAACGTATACGGTTTCTTTTTCGAAAGCGAGCTGCCCGGCCTGCGCGACAGTCTGCTGGTTCTCAGCTATGTCCACGGTGATGATTTTGTCGACAATCCCGTGGATCATGGCATGAACCTGGGTGATATGGATCTTTTCGGGGTCCATCTGCAGGCTGCCGACATCGCCGATTCAAACCTGGATTTCTTCTTATCCTGGGGCATGAACCGCAGCCATCCCAATGGCCGTTTCCTCGACCTCCCGGTTGACTACGATCAGAGTGGCAGGCCTATCACCATGCCCATGGGACTGCTGAATGCCGATGGCAAGGATTCCCATACCGGCTGGGCGGTGTTCACCGGCCTGCGCTATACGACCCCGTGGACGATGCTTAACTATCCCAAGATCGGCTTCGAGTACAACCACGGCAGTCGCTACTGGTTCAGTTTCACCCAGGGCAGCATCGAACTGTACAACAAGCTGGCAACCCGGGGTGATGTCTATGATTTCTACTATATCCAGCCGTTCAGCAAGTACCTGTTCCTGCGTGCCGGCTACACCCTGCTGGACTACAATTATACCGGCAGCGGCTGGCATGTCGGTCAGCCCATGGACAGCGACCAGGAGCTGGAGAACCTTTACCTGCTGTTTGACTGCAGATTCTGAAGCCACCCTCTATCGCAGTGTGCATCTATCGCAGTGTGCATGGCATAAAACGCTACGGAACATGACAGGATGACGTACGTGAAGCATGGACTGAGAAGAATGACCATCAAGTTACGGTTGATGGTTCTGCTGGCCCTGTGCATTTTCATGCTGGTAGCCGTTGCTGCTGTTGGCTTTTCCGCCCTTTCCCGCCTGGCCGACAACGGAATCGAGATCAAGAACAGCGCTGACCTGCTGATGCGGCAGATGCGCAGCAATTTCCAGCACACCTCCCTGGTTGCTGAACTGCAGACCCGGGTCAATGAGTTCATGGCCCTTGGCTGCAAACAGAAACTCGAGCAAGTGAAAGCCATCAGTGCCCGGGTGGAAAAGATCGTTGACCCGCAGCGACGGGAAAGATTTGAAGAGTTTCTCGCCCGATTGGAATATTATTTCGTCCGCAGTGAAAGTCTGGCCCAAAACCTCAAAAGCACGATCACAGCCGGTGATGCCATCGCCCTGGCAGTCAGCGAACTGAGCATTGCTACTCACGAGGCTGCCGGCCGGAAGGCGGCCATAGAAGGTCTTGCCGGAATCAAAAATATACGACCAAAACTCAACGATATCATCAATCAGGCCGAAGGAATTGAAGATCTGAAACAGAAACAGCAGGGATTTACCGCTCAGATCGATGAAATCACCGGCACCCTGGAAACACTCGCCGACAAAAATAATGACCGCGTTAAAACCGGCATCGCCAATATCATTGGTGCTTTTTACGATCTCGACGATGCCGTTTCATCAGTCGCCGCGATCAAGATCAAGGTCATCGAAAGTCAGGCCGACCTGAGAAATACTCTGGAAAACCTGAGTAGCGACATCCTTTCGGGTGGCAGCAATCTGACTTCCTCGGAACGGACTTCAGCACTTGCCGACCGGGGCCTGAAACTGGCCCGTCGGATTTCCATCACGCTGGCTGCGGGAATCGGCACTGGCATCGTGCTGCTGAGCTTTATCGGTTTCCTCCTGGTCCGCTCCATTGTGAATCCCCTGAACGAGTTCAAGAAACTGATCAACAGCATCGCCGGAGGAGAGCTGACCGGCCATCTTGCCGTTGTCGGCCGGGATGAACTCTCACAGATGGCCCAGAACCTCAACCACCTGAGCGTATCGCTGAAATCCACGATCGAGGAAACCAAGGCCGGCTTTGCCACCCTGGTCGATTCATCCGCCATTCTCAACCGGATTTCCGGGAAACTTGCCGACGGCGCCGAGGGTACCGTACAAAAAGCCGGCAGAGCGGCCGACGCCGCAAGCGAAATGAGTCGGAAAATGGGTGCGGTGACCGCAGCCATGGAACAGGCCACTGGCAATATAAACACCATGGGCACCGGAAGCGAAGAGATGAGCCGCTCCATCGAAGGCATTGCCAGCAATGCCGACGAAGCCCGGGCGATCGTCGACAAAGCGGTTGCACAGGGAAGAACGGTAGCGGAGGAAATTTCCCTGCTTGGTCAGGCAGCCAGTGAAATCGGCAAGATAACCGAAACCATCGAATCAATTTCGGCCCAGACCAATCTCCTTGCCCTCAATGCCACCATCGAAGCAGCCCGGGCCGGTGAGGCCGGTAGGGGATTTGCGGTGGTTGCCAACGAGATCAAGGAGCTTGCATCCCAGACCGCCGCGGCAACCGGTTCCATTGCCGCCATGATCAGCCGCATCCAGGAATCAACCCGGTCTACCGTAAACAATATCAAGGAAATCACCCAGATAAATGACAGCGTTCACCATATTGTGGCGACGATTTCGGCAGCAGTCGAAGAGCAGTCACTGACAACCAGAGAGATTGCCGAAAACATTTCCGATGTCTCGCAGGGTTTCGGTGATATCAACCAGCATGTGGCCCAGAGTGCCGAGGTTTCAGAAACCATTGCCCGGGATATTGTCGAGGTCAACGAATCCGCCGAGGAAATGGCCCGCTCCGGCACCGAGGTTCGGGAACACGCCGAAGATCTCAACCGCCTGGCCGAGAAAATCGAGACATTGATGAATCAGTTCAAAGTGTAACTCGGGAATGGGATCCCGGGTGATTATTTGTCCCTCAAGCAGTAAAGAAGCGAACAAGGGGCCACCACGCAGGGTGCAGAATGGCAGCGCCATTCTGCACGCGGGGATGGATTGCCCGGAGAATGCCCGCCGCCTGAATGCCGTCGATTATCGCCCCGCCACACTCTATTCGACCTTGTCTTTCTGCGATATGTTCTGCTCTTCGGGATCCCCCGGGTGGTCATCGGTGAACACGGACCTTCCCCGGCCGGGAAGACTATCTGCGCTTCCGCGGCGTGGCGGTAGAGCTGTTTGACGACCCACGATGCCGCCCTGCCGAACAGTTTGGATCAGACTCTGATCCGTGAAGCACTGAATGACAGCATGACGACGCTCACCCCGAGGATTCACGGTGCGGCCAGCGTCCTGGCCCTGAACGGCGTCCAGGTGCGGCTGAGCGATGTGCGCCTGTATCTGCGGCGACGCGAGCCCGTCAACTCCTCCGTAACCGGCGAACGGGCCGCGAGCGTCTGGCTTGAACTCCTCGGCGGGAATCGCAGCTACCGCCATGACGGCGCTGCGGCGGCTACCGCTTTGACCTGGGCAATTGGAGTCTCGACCCGAGCGCCGGGCTGAGCTTCGTCCATCTGCGCGAGGAAAGCTTCCGGGAGCGGGGCGCCGACGGCGCCGACCTGGCAATCGGGACGCGGGATAATGATTCCCTGCAAAGTCTTGTGGGGCTGAGCCTCAGCCGTCCCGTCCAACTGTTCCGCTTACGGCCGGTAGCGGAACTGCAGGCCGAGTGGCGCCACGAATTCGCACGGAAGAGCGAAGCTGTTTCCGCAACCCTGGTCGGCGGCGGGCGCTTCGCCACGCCCGGCCGGGACCTAGCGGCGGATGGTCTGCTGCTCGGAGTGGCCCTGGGCACCCGGCTGACGGACCGGCTTTATGGTGGGCTGAGCTACAGTTGCGACCTGCAGAGCGCGGGGGGCGCCACCAGCCACAGCCTGAATCTCAGGATCGCGGCGAGATTTTGATTCCGCGAGGGCGGGCGGAATGCCCGCAAGGCAATGTCCCGCCAGCTCCTTGGGAAGGCTCCCCGGTTGATTTTTTGTCACCTTAAAGCAGAACAGGTGCGAACAAGGAAGGTTATATCATGCAACGGAACCATTTTTTGATCAGCCTGGAGATGTTATGAAATTCAGAAGTTGTATTATCTGCCTGACGGCCATTCTTTTAAGCGGCGGCATTGCCGGGGGCATGGAGACGCCTTCCTCCTTCGATCTGCGTGATATCGACGGCCGCAGCGCCATCGGCCCGGTACGCGATCAGGGCCAGTGCGGCAGTTGCTACAGTTTCGGGGCATTGGCGGCGGCGGAAAGCACCTGGAACCGGGCAAACGGACTGTATGACGAGCAGGCGATTGATTTGTCCGAGAGCTTTCTGGTCTGGAGTCTGAGCCCGCTGTATGACGGCATGGATGGTTGTGATGGCGCCATTCCTGGAGTTGCAATGACTGCCATGCTCGAATATGGCGCGCCGCTGGAAGCGGATTTTCCCTATAGCGCCACCGATCCCGGAGAGGACCTGCACTGGGATGCCGAGCGGTACACCCTGCGGGACTGGTACCGTATCCCGCCCAACGATATTGAAACCATCAAGCGTGTGCTCCAGAGTGTCGGCGCGGTGCATACCGGCGTTGATGACAGCCCGTTTCATACGTATGTGGGCGGTATTTTCGAGAATGACGATACCGCCATTACTGCCATAGTTCCTTACTCTTCGGATGCTAACCATGCCATCTCCCTGGTGGGCTGGAATGACGAACCGGTCGATGGCGGCATGGGAACCTGGGTTCTGCGCAATAGCTGGAGTGAGACATGGGGCGAAGGCGGTTACATGAACATCCGCTACACCTCGGCCAAGGTCTCCCTGTTCGGAGCCTACCTGATTGCCACACCCTGGGACGGCGAAAGCGTTGCCCTGGAAAACAGCGGCGTCCTTGCCGCCGTCCCCTGGAGCGCCGGCGGCACCCGCAACGCCCACGGCGTCGATCTCTGGGGCGGAGCCGCAAGCAGTGTCGTCAACCGTGGCGTTATCCGGGCCGCAGCCGAGAGCGATAATGAACTGGCCACCGCCCGCGGCATCTACCTGTGGGGCGGGCCCGAGGGGAAAGTCGTCAACGAGGGCGATATCTCCGGCCTGGCCGTCAGCGAGACCAACCAGGCCATCGCCTACGGTGTCTGCCTGCAGGGCGGCCGGGTCGACAACAGCGGCAAAATGACGGCCCTGGCCAACAGCTCCGCCGATCAGGCCCTGGCTTTCGGCATCTGGGCGGCCAACGGCGGCAACCCCGTAAACATTGACAACAGCGGCCAAATTACCGCGGAGGCTGACGGCAGCGAAATGAACGCCGCTTATGGGATCTGGGCCGACAGTCGCGAGCTGGTCCGGGTCGTCAACAGCGGTAAAATTACCGCTTTCGGTGAGGACTATGCCCTCGGCGTGTTGCTGACTTATGGCCCTGTCATGCTTGTCAACCGTGGCCGGATCATGGCCCAAGCCAAAGGGGCCGCCGATCAGGGCCGGTCTCATGGTCTCTTTATCTATAACTTGGGTAACACTGTGAACATTGATAACAGTGGCAACATCAATGCCGTCGCGGATGTCGAAGCTGTTGGCGTGCAGTTGGACGTCGGCTTTGCTGAAGTCATGAACAGCGGCGCCATTAGTGCCGTTGCGGATGTCGAAGCAGTCGGCGTGCAGTTGGATGACGGCTTTGCTGAAGTCATGAACAGCGGTGCCATTAGT
>JAFGAM010000069.1 GCA_016933675.1 Candidatus Anaeroferrophillacea bacterium | reverse complement strand
GACCTGCATTTGACGCTGGAAAGCACGAGCGGCTTGGCGGCCGGGGACTGTATTCATATCGACGGGCCCGCCACGGATCGCTGGAAGCAATTGACCCGGAATGCCTGTCCGTGGGGGATCTACCGCAATTACCAGGTGCGGATCGAGGAGATTCGGGACCATACGATCACGATCAATCAACCGCTGCGGATAGAATTTCCGATCGTCGATGGATCGACCGCCCAGAAGATCGAACCGATTCAACAGTGCGGCATCGAAGATCTATCTATTGAACAGACGGAGAACCTGTGGATCAGCACGGTGGTGTTTTCCAACGCCTGGAACTGCTGGGCGCGGCGGGTCAAGGTGAGGATGTGCGGGCGGTTTCCGGTCTACGGCAGCATGGCCAAGTGGTGCGAGATCCGCGACTGTGTGTTCGACGACGCCTGGTTCAAGGGCGGCGGGGGAACCGCCTATACCGGCTGGGATCGGTGCTGGGATTGCCTGATCGAGAACGTCGAGACGTTCAAAATGCGGCACGCGCCGCTGTTTCAGTGGGCCGCCAGTGGCAACGTCATTCGCAAAAGTGTGTTTCACGAAAGCGATGCTCAATGGCACGCCGGCTGGACGCACGAGAACCTGATGGAGCAATGCGTGGTGACCTCGGTGCGGGGACACGGCGGTTACGGCTACGGCATGTGGGCCTCGCCGCCGGCGGATGCGGCCCACGGTCCCAACGGTCCGCGCAACGTGGTGTACAACTGCGACGTGACTTGCGAGAAGGCGGGCCTGTGGATGGGCGGCATGAATGAGAACTGGCTGATTCTATATAATCGGTTCACCGCCGAGACCGGCCAGGGCGTCTTCGCCCAGACGGCCAGCTTCGATCATATCATCAAGGGCAATGTCTTCATCCTCAAGGACCCGAAATCCCCGATGGTGCATTTGGGATCGGCCGATTGCATCGGCGTGGAAATCACCCATAACCGCCTGTACGGCGGGGACGGCACGGTCCTTGCCGGCAAGGCGAAGGCCGAGCGATTGCAGGACAACCAGACGTTCCCCTTGGGCCCCGCCCCGCGGCCGCAGCCGCCGGTTCCCTCGATCTACGAATGGCAGAACGCCCGGGACCGGTGAATCCGCGGCGGCTGCCGGCGATTAGACGATGACGAAGTCGTCCTGGCTCTGGGCCAATTCGGTGCCGACCTTGAACGGATTGACTTGGGTGGCGGCGTACAGGCCGAAGGCGGTGCCGCCGTTGAGGTAGTCGATCGCGGCGAATTTGATCTTGCCGATGGTGCCGCCCTCCGCGGAATTATCGCCCGCGTCGGGCAGCAAGGTGGTCAGGGGGTTGTCCGGCAGGGTCCCCGCCGCGATGTAACTGCCGGAGAAGGTGCCCTTGGCCTTTACCGACAGAACGTTGCCCCCCGTGAGGCTGTCATCGCCGCCGAAGAGGCAATCGGCCCCGATATCGTAGCCGCCCAGAATGTGCGATCCGAGGATGTCGCCGGCCAGGTTGATTTTCCGGATGTCATCGCCGGCGCTGATGATGGCATTGTCGAGGTTCACGGCCGCTAGGCTGGCCAGCTGGGTGCCGGCCCGCACCACCGCGCCGACCAGGCTGCCGGACTTGGCGGCGATTTTCTTGATCGTGCCGTCGGCCATGATGGATCCGGTGATGTCGCCGGCGGTGCTGATTCCCAGGATATCGCCGGTCAGGGCCTGGACGGCGGCGCCGAACGCGCCTTCGGCGATTTTGACCTGCCCGATCTGGTCGGCCCGGATTATACCCGAGGCACAGGTGGTCGCCTGGATTTTTTTGGCCGTACCGGTCAAGTCGAACGCCACGTTGTCGGCGATGTCATCCGCCTTGAGGGTAAAGCCCTTGGCCGCGGCGTTGGCGGTGACGTTGACGTTCGGACCGACATCATCGACGGTCATGCTGCCGAGGACGCCGGTCAGGGCGATATCGCCGATGACGTCCAGTTGCTTGCCGGTCAGCTTGCCCAGGTTCTCGCCGGTGATGGGGCCGATGGTCGTTCCTTCCACATTTCCTCCCTTGGTGGTCACCGTCATTGAGGTCTTGTCGGTGCTGCTGGTCAGGGAGACTTC